>JBHLPB010000045.1:0-12694 GCA_048939905.1 Promethearchaeota archaeon | reverse complement strand
CCCAGAGATCTCAAAGTGACAGACGCGATTATCGAATTGAGGAATCTCGCGACCAAGAGGGGTTTCATACACCCCCGGCACAGGAAGACGGTTGGCATTCTCCACAAGTCCGGTCATGCAGTGCCAATCAATGACAAGGTGAAGGCGATTAGGAAAGAACTCGGGCTTGAAGAGTGTCCTCCGACGATATATCGTGACAAGAAGGAGGTGCAGACTTTGGGAAAATCAGTATTCCAGTTGCCTCCTGAGAAAGAGGAGGACTAGGAGGGAGGAATCTCGTGGAAAAGGAACTCTCATTCTTTCTCGGATGCGTCATGCCGAATCGATATCCCGCAATCGAGGCAACAACAAGATTCACTTTGGAGAGGCTGGGATATACCATCAAGGAGATGGAGGGTGCTTCGTGCTGCCCAGCGCCGGGGGTCTTCCGATCGTTCGACAAGTTCGACTGGATAGTCACTGCCGCTCGCAATCTATCCATTGCTGAAGAGAACGGAAGTCCAATCGTCACCACGTGCAGCGGCTGCTTCGGAACTCTCTACGGAGCAAGCCACAGTCTCAAGGAAGATGATGAACTGAAGAAGAAGGTCAACCAGCGGCTGAAATCTCTTGAACGCCAGCTGAATTCAGATGTCGAGGTCAAGCATGTTGCCCAGATTCTGGGCTACGATGTCGGACCCAGCGAGATAGAAAAAGTCATCTCTCGAAAGGTCAGGCTCAAGGTTGCCGTACACTATGGTTGCCACTTCCTTAGGCCCTTCGAAGAGAGAGGAATTGACGATCCTGACAGACCCAGGATTCTCGAAGACTACTTGGAGGCATTAGGTATTGATTGCGTGGACCATGAGAAAATGTACGCCTGCTGCGGAGCAGGTGGCGCGGTCAGGGCAGGACATTTCGACAGCTCGATGGACATGTTGTCTGAAAAGATTCATACGATTGAGAACAGTGAAGCCGAGGCCATTCTGAACATCTGTCCATTCTGCCACCTTCAGTTCGATGGTGGACAACAGACGCTGAATGAAAAACATGGTACCCAGTTCAACATCCCGGTGATCAACATCGCGCAAGTCACGGCGTTTTGTCTAGGAATGGATGATGTAGGTCTAAAGTACAATGCAACTGCACCAGAATTCCAACTGGAGGCTGCGTCACTATGACTATGGAGTGCAGAGAAGAGAAGACTGAACTTGACGAGCGAATAGGCGTCTTCATCTGTCACTGTGGGGAGAATATCGCCAAGACGGTGGACATCGATGAGGCGGTCGAGTACGCCAAGACACTGCCGTATGTGGTACATGCCAAGGAGTACATGTTCATGTGCTCCAAGCAGGGAACGGACTTGATGAAGGAAGCAATCGAGAAGTACAAGCTCACCGGTACCGTGGTGGCATCGTGCTCTCACGAGCAACACTGGAAGACGTTCGCAGATGCAATCGAGGAGGAGGGATTGAATCCCCACAGACACACACAGGTCAACATTCGGGAGTTTGTTTCTTGGGTGACTGATGATCCAAAGAAGGCTACTGAGAAGGCAAAGCGGTACCTGGCAGGTGGTGTTGCAAGGAGCCTGCTCAAGGAACCTGTAGAAACCGAGAGGATTCCTGTTACCCAGAAGGCCCTGGTCATCGGCGCGGGCGTTGGTGGACTGAGAGCTGCAATGGATCTCGCGGAGTTAGGCATTCCAGTGGTAGTGGTTGAGAGGGAACCCTCGATTGGCGGCAAGATGACCATGCTGAACAAGACATTTCCCACGGACGAATGTCCTATGTGTACAGTAGCTCCACTGCTAAATGGTGTGATGAACCATCCGGATATCGAAGTGTTGACAAATAGCGAGGTCACTAGCAAAGAGGGCACATTCGGGAATTTCGAGGTCGAGGTCACAACAACGGCAAGGTACGTCGACGACCGCTGCACCTCGTGTGGAAACTGTTCAGATGTCTGCCCAGTCGAGATGGGCAATGAGTGGGATCGAGGTTTTGGATTGCGGAAGGCCATTTACAAGCCATTTCCCCAAGCTTTGCCCGGGACATACGTGGTTGACAAGAAACATTGCATAGAGTGCGGCCTATGTGAGATCATCTGCCCCACAGGTTCAGTAGACCTTAACATGAAGAAGAAGACCAAGCGCACATTCCACGTGGGCACCATCGTGGTTGCGATTGGCTACGAGGAATACGATCCTTCAGAGATTTCCAACTACCATACAGACCACCCCAATATCATCACTCAGCTAGACTTCGAGAGAATGGTTGCTCCAACTACACTGAACAAAGGGATGATTCTCAGACCCTCCGATGGGAAGGTTCCGAAATCCGTTGTGGTGGTACAATGCGTAGGTTCACGAAACGAACAGGTAGGTAACAAATACTGTACTGGCGTCTGTTGCATGTTCGGAACGAAGAATGCATCGTTCATCAAAGATCACCTTCCAGATTCGGACGTCTATATGTGTTACATAGATATCAGGACACCTGGTCTTCACTACGAGGAATACTATCGCAGAGCTCAGGACCTTGGCGTCCGATTCATTCGTGGCCGACCTGCTGAATTGAACCCAGACCCAGCGACTGGGAACATCAGGGTCATTGTCGAAGACACACTGGCAAGTCAGCCTATGGAAATCAATGCGAACATGGTTGTCCTTTCCTCAGCGATGATTCCACCGGCCGGTCTCGGGAAGCTCGGCAGTATGCTCGGACTACTGAGGTCGAAAGAGGGTTTTGCCAGAGAGTTTCACATCAAGATGGGTCCTGTGAGATCGAGTAAGGATGGCATCTTCTTGGCCGGTGCCGTACACTCTCCGAAGGACATCACACAGGTGGTCGCTCATGCGGGTGGTGCAGCATCGGCCGCCGCTCAGCCTCTGGTAAAAGGCTACATTGAGAAGCGACTAGACACTGCGGTAATCGATCCTCTTCGCTGCATCGACTGCCTGGCATGCATCGGATCCTGTGGAGTTGGAGCCATTGCACTGGGAGAAGATGGTCGGCCCACCATCATTGATGCAGCTTGTTTGAGCTGCGGGGCATGCGTGCCGTCCTGTCCAACTGGTGCACTCCAGTTGCGAAACTTCAGGGAGAGACAAATCACCGCGGAGGTCAGAGCTGTACTCCAAGCAGCAAAAGAGGAAGGTGTTGCACAATGATTGTAGCATTTCTGTGTAAGAACTGCGCGCAAGGCTCAGCCAACACTGCTGGTGTGCTACGAATGAAGTATGATGACCGAATCAACATAATTCGTGTGCCATGCGCTGGAAGAGTGGGTCCAAGGGATATCTTTGACGCTTTGAACGAAGGCGCAGAGGCAGTTTCAGTCATTGGGTGCTGCTTTGGAGCATGTCACTACAGAGATGCCAATCTTGTGGGTCTGCGCAGAGTGAAGATTCTGAAGAAGTTCTTGACTGAGTTAGGATATAGCCCAAACACGCTTACAGCATATACAGCTCGGGCGGCTGAAGGCGACACCGTCGTTGGCGACTTCGAAGAGATAATCGAGTTGACCTATGCAGCCCCAGAAGAAGCCTCAGAGGTGGCAAAGAATGAGTAAGCCAAAGATTGCGGTACACCAACTCGGTGGTTGTGATAGGTGTCTTTGGCACACACTTGCCATTGGGAACTGGGACAAGTATGAAATCGTCCATCACAGCCTACTGAATGGAGGGAAATCGATTCCGAAGAACCTAGATGTTGACACGCTTGTGCTAACCGGATTCGCAACAAGAGAAGACACAGATGCACTCAAGAAGCTCAACTCGGATGCTGCCAGAGTGGTGGCCTTCGGAACGTGTCCTGCAACCGGAGGTATATTCGGACTTGCGAACCAGAGAGGAGGGAATGTGATTTCAGTCTGCAATGAGCTGTTTGCGGACTATGCTGTGATGGGATGTCCTCCATCTTCTGACGCACTGCAGGAAGCGCTTGTGAAAGATTCAGAGTCAACCATCGAGCCTCTGTGCAAGTCCTGCAATCGCAGTTTCGAAGAGGAGACGTTCTACGAGATTGTCCGCCCCTTTGCCGTGGAATCAGCAGAGAGTTGCTACAATCGACAGGGTCATCCTTGCAGCGGCGTTGTTTCAGGTAGTTGCGCTCAACGATGTGTTGACTTCAACACACCTTGCAGAGGCTGTGTGAATCTGATTGATTGTCCCTCACTGGGAATGGTTGGATACTTCGGCACTATGGCACGGAATATCGAAGTGGAAACCGTTGCCAACATCTGGACCACTGACAAGTTGGGCGACGGTCCTGACGACCTGACCGATTCGATGGTTGACGTTGTTGGGACATTCTTCCGATTCCATTTGGCTTGTGCCTTCCAACAGAGTGGCACGGCTCCATCGACAGGCAACTTGTATTCAGACATCATGATTGGTCGTCCCATAGAGGAGGCAATCCAGATTGCGGCGACCATCTACGGTTCTAAAGGAGTCGATGTCGCCTTGACGATGATTGATGCTTATGAGAGCGCTGTAGGCTTCGTGCCGACAGATGAAACCATCGAGCTTCGACAGATGCTGAAGAACGCTCAGGACGAATGGTCCAATGTGAAGGATTCTCCGAACCACACCAGTTTCACCAGGGTGTCCCACGACATTTCCAAGATTGGGGGTAATGAAGTTCTCTCCAATGCGTTCTTCTTTGGTTTCAGGACTCCGATCAAGGATGTGGGACACCCATACGATTCGTACAAATTCGATTCATTCGAACCGATAGCAGTCAAGGCTTCTTACGAGGATGAGAAGTGCTGCTTGCGATTTTCGACTGACGAAAAAGGCATACTCAGGGAGTGGTCATGTGAGTTTTGATCTTCTGAAGACCGAGATAATCGACAAGAATCTCTGCGAAGGCTGTGGTCTCTGTGCAGGATTCTGCAAGGCAATCACACTTGAGAATGGAACACCAAACCTCACAGGCAGATGCATGCTGAGAAGAGGCTCAAAGAACTGTGGACTCTGCTATGAGCTATGCCCCCAGGCGCATCCTGCAGTAGTGAGTACCCAGGATTTTAGTCCATTGGGGATTGCCTCAGTACAAGCGAAGGATGAGAAGATTCTCGAGATAGCCTCCAATGGTGGGTTCGTCACCACACTGCTCCGCTATCTCATCCAGAAGAAGAAGATTATGGCAGCAGTCGCGGTCACTGGTGAGAAAAGGTCTCCTGTGGGACTTACAGTGACGAGTGTGAAAGACGTCAAGAAGTTGGCTGGCACACGTTACTCTCCTTCAGGTGTCCTGAACGAGTTTGCTGAGGCCCTTCGTACTCACGGAAGGGATATTGCAGTGGTTGGACTCCCTTGCGAATTGCGCGGTGTCAAGCGAGTTGAAGACCGCCTTGGACTCAATGTGCTGAAGATTGGGCTCTTCTGCTCCAACAATAATCGCATGAACGAAGAAGGAAAGATTGAGAAGCTTGGATCTTGCGAACACTGTACGGACTTCTTCGCTTTGAATGCAGACTTGTCGTGCGGGTTTGCAGGCAGTGAGAAGGGGTACACAACAGTCATTGCTACGACAGAACGAGGGAAGGAGCTCCTCGAGAAGACACTCGACGCAAACCTCTTCAAATCAAAGGAACCTGATATGACGAAGGTGAAAGCCGCCCAGACAAGGAAGTCGAAGAGAGAGATTGCTGTTCCGGCACCGACCCTGAGAGAGAAGGTACTAGAAGGGCTCTCTTCAGATCCTCTTGAGATGAATGACCTTGCTTCAAAGATTGGAGTCAAACCTGATGACATCATCTATCATCTCCTAATCCTACAGCATATGGGAAAGGTCAGCTCGTCACAGACAGATCCGTATTCTTTGGCCTGGCGCCTGGCATGAATCAAAACGACAATTACAGAACTGGAACCAGACCAGACTTCATAGAGACTGCGACGCCTGCTTCCTAGTGTCGGCTTCGTAGTAAGGTGATGCTGACAGAAGCTGACTCATGGCCATCCCTCGCAGGAGTTTCAGAAAATGCCTCTTCATTCCAATGGTTTCACGAAGCTCCCTTAGGTAATCATCGAAGTCCCGGGTCTGGTACTGCAAAAGCATCTGAGACTCTTCCGTATCCATCCAGTCTGTGTGGAAGTATTCCTCATCACAAGTCGGCTGTATGAACGCAGAATCAGGTAGCATCTTCATCCCAACGGCCCCAAGCGTTCGAGAGATGAATCCCTTGTAGGTCATGCGACATCTTTCACCCCCTCCAAGTAGCAAGATCTTCCCATCTGTTTCGGCTGAAACAGCGTTGGCAATAGCAAGGCCAATGTCTCGGGTGTGGATGAACTCCATACGTTGCTCAAGCGGAATGCCAAAGATGTAAGGGTCCTTCAGAGCTTCAAACCAATTCAGGCTCAATGGAGGGACAACTCCGAATCGGAGAATGGTCCATGGGAGATGCGACTGTCGAATCAGTAGTTCACACTCAATCTTGGTTTCTGTGTATAGATCCGTGGCAATCTGAGGGTCATCAGCAGTCTTCGGAGGCCCTCTACCGGAGCAGTGTCCATACGTGGCAATGGAGCTTGCGTAGATCAACTTGGGCGTGGTTCCCAAGTTCTCAGCGGCCTCGAGGATGCTCTTTGTACCACCCACGTTCACGGATCTGGTCAGATCGGGGGCGTTGTCAGACGCGGGAGGAATAATGGCTGCTAGATGTACCACACACTCAACTTCTTTCATGGCATTCAATACCACATCAGCATCCCGAATGTCGCCCCAAATGGTTTCAAACTCACGGATTCGCAAGAGTTGCTTCATCACCTTCTCATTGCGGGACGTTCTCAATTCAAGGCAACAAACGTCGTGGTCGGTTTCCAGGAGTGATAGCATGGCGCTCTCGCCGACATTGCCGAAGGCCCCAGTAAGAAGAACTCTCATTTGCTGGGCTCAACAAGATACTCTTATAATACTTCGGTGTCGAAATATTCGCAAAGGAAATATCGGGTTTCGAAATACACATAACTCAAATCATGTTACCGATGCTGAGCGACATCAAAGCACGCACAGAGTACAGAGTTGGAGTCACGTAATGAGTAGAGACCGTCAAGCCCTCATGTATGATCTTGTTGACGCACTTCGCCTTCTTGGAAAGGTCAAGTGGTTCCTGGGAGATACTACACTGAGTCTGGATGACTTCCTTGTTCTTGACCTCATAGCCGAGAGAGATACATGCAGCATGAAAGACATAGTGGAGAGTTTCTCACTGCCTGCAAGTACGGCAACGGGCATTGTTGACCGACTGGTCGACAAGAAGTACGTCAAACGAGGTCAGTCTGCGAGTGACAGAAGAATCGTGACACTACAGATTACTCCAAGGGGGAAGCAGACCTACAATAGGTTCAGATCGGGCGCTCTCAATCAGATGGAGGAATCACTCAGTCATCTGAGCAGAAGCGAAATTGAAACTCTGTTAGATCTGATTAGGAAGCTAACCTCAAGAATGGCGAGATAGGAAAACCTTCCCGCACAAACCACTTTCCTTGAAGAAAGCCAATGCAGGCTCGGCTCCGTGAATGGACCGAAGTGTGGAAGAATCTCTTCTGGATGCTAGTCAAACCTTCTTCGAACGAACAAAGCTATTATGCTTCTGAATTGAGCTTAGTCAGCCTGAGTGGACTGCAAGCACCTCTACGCTAGAGAAGTGACGAGGATGCCCGCTGATTCGAGCCCCGTGAGGTCCACGGATTCATTAGCTGTGACTCTAGATGACACGCGGCGTGCTGCGATTGTACTGGTATGGATGGTCGTCGCGTTTCTGGCAATCGTGTCATTCGCCCTCATGATTCCGCATTTCTTTGATTGGCTGCAAGCCGTGGCCCTTGTGACCGATACCGCTGAAGCTCTGATGGAGATAGGTCTGACGCCAGATATCTATGCGACAGTCATTGTAGTAAGGGACACGTTGGTCACTGGTTTCTTCTTTGCTACTGCGCTGGGACTCTTTTTCAGACACTCCAGTGACCAATGGGTTGTTTTTGTGTCTTTGACGCTTCTGACCCTCGGCTTGGCCTTCACAAGAGTGACATCGACTCCAGTTCTACAGCCGCTGGACTCGATTACTGCATTGGCGGCCAATCTAGGCCACCTGTTTCTGGTTGTCTTTCTCTTTGCCTTTCCGGACGGCAGATTTCGTCCGCGCAACACATGGGTGATGGCTACTCTCTTTCTTGCAGTCAACTATGGCATTCAGACTATAGTGATTCTCTTGGAGTCAGAACCTGTAATCTTGATGCAAATGTTGGCCGGCGCGCAGTTAGGAGCAATCGCGGCCGGGATTCTCGTCCAGATGTATCGATATTTCAAGTACCATGGACCGGTGGAGCGTCAGCAAACAAAGTGGTTGATCCTGGGTGCGGCAACTCTCGTTATGGGCTTCGTCGCAATCAATGCAGCGGGCATTATGACAGAAGCTGTCACTGGTTCAGGTGCAGCCTCGGTATACTATACACTCATGTTTGAAACTGCTTTTGCAGCCCTACCTGCACTTGTAGTCCCTATCAGCATCAGCTTCTCGGTCATCCAATACAGATTGTGGGACTTGAGGCGTGTCGTCTACTCTGGGTCGACTTATGTCCTTCTTGTTGCAGTCTTTATGGGTGGTATCTTCGGAGGAGCCATTCTGATTCAAGGCACCGTTCCTGTCGTTACCGCCATCAATGTTCCGGCTTCCGTCGTTGTGTCTGGGCTGCTTATGGTCTTGGCAGCACCTGTCCTATACCAGTTCGTAAGGACAGTAGCGCACCGAACGCTACTACGAGAGAGAGTTGACTATCGACGCGTCGTGAACGAGTTCTCGCGTGAGATTGGAACAATCATCGACTTGACTGAGCTAGGCAAGAGGCTTGTGCGTCGCGTTGCTAACCTCTTCGTTGTATCGTACATAGGAGTTCATCTTCTGAAGGAAGAAAATCGGCTTGTGCTTCTTGAAGAGAAATCGCTCAGATACAGAATGCGCTTTCGCACCCTCGACGCAGACACCCTAGCGACTCTGTGCGAAGGCAAGGATTTCACAGTGTTCGAAAGCGGCATTGGATACTTGCTCGTACCGATCATGTCGGTGAAGGAACGTGAGAACGATCTGGTCGGGATTCTCACTCTCGGTCCTCGCATATCGGGACAGGGTTTCTCAACCGGGGAGAGAGAGATTCTACTTAGTCTGGCGACTCAGGTTGGTACAGCAATTCGTGTAGCGGATCTTGTTGTAGCAATCACCGAAGCAGAGCGAGAAATCAAAGCGGCTGCAGACACTGCTACTCTCTATCTAGACCTTTTGACTCATGATACGCGAAATCAGCTACAGGCCATCTTGCTGGCGGCTGAGTCGATTCAGCAAGAGAACCCAAGCTCCGAAACGGAAGCGCTACTTGATAGTATCGTGGACGCGGTGAGGGCTTGCGAGTCACTCATCTCCAAGGCGCAGGTGACTGAAACCTTCCTTAGTACCGAGCTGACGGCTCTACCCCTGGACCAAGTGGTTGAGGAGGCTATGAGAAGGCTTGGAGAAACCTATGCCGACATTGAGGTAGAGGTTGAGAACCACATTCCTGGTACGTTGGTCTACGCCGACAGACACCTATTGCATATGCTGATGAATCTGCTTGAAAACGCAGTAGTTCACAACAAGACGCAACCCAGGAAGGTCTGGGTGTACGTCGGAAGATCTAACGAAGGGGTGACCATAAGAATAGCGGACAACGGCCCTGGCATTTCTGATGGAAAGAAGGAAGGGCTGTTTGACCCTGACAGAAGATTCGGCGGCGTTGGAGTACACCAGGCGCAGAGAATATGCCAGAAGTACGGTGGCCGGATTAGCGTCGCAGACCGCGTTCCTGGCCAACCAAGCCATGGAGCTGAGTTTCGGGTATGGCTACCCGATGCAGAGGCGGAAACGTGAACCAAGTTCACTTTTGCCCTGCAATCTCTCGGATGAAGGATACTATTCTGTCAACAACGACCTCTGCGACTTGCTCTCCTTTCTTCTTTGTTGCCTTAGTTGAGTAGCCTACGACTCCTGAATCACTTATCTCTTTCATAGACCAAGTCGTGTTGATTCTCATACCAGTATCAGCCATGTCAGCCCCAATGAATCCGGGTACAAGGTCCCTGCCAGGCTCATCGACTCTCCTATCTTCAAGTACTCTCTGACCCAAATACCATGACACCGAGGTCTCCATGTCGCATCCGTGGAACACGGGCTTCGTTGCTACCTCCTCGATCTTATCCGAGGCCATGGCCCACCAGTCTATATGGTACACCTTTGCAGAGCCCATATCGCGAAGAATGTGCAGTGCGTTTGAGATGGCAGTTCCGTTTCCCCCGTGGCCGTTGACCAGGACAATCTTTGTGAATCCATGTTGTGCCAGGGATGAACAGACGTCCACAATGACGTTCGCAAGAGTTGACTCCTGCAAAGTGACCGTGCCTTTGAACTCCATGTGGTGAGGTGAGTAGCCGTAGGCGATCGTAGGCGCCACAGTCACCTTGATATCATCCCACAGTCTGTCTGCAGACATCGAGGCGAATCTGCCAGCCACAAAGTGGTCGTTGTCCAGTGGAAGCGCCGGACCGTGTTGTTCCGTCGAACCAATTGGGAGGAGTACAATATCACATTCATCCAGCCTGCTCCCCACTTCTTGCCAAGTCATCTTGGCCAAGTAATAGCTCTTCTCCATAGACACACCTCCTTCACGAAAGGCGCGGGCACTATATAGATGCACCTTTGCTAGAGGCAACGCCGACCCTTCAGTGACATGGTTTTTAAGGAAAGAAGAGTACGACACCCTAGACAGCCCGGCGACCTAGGTCACTGGGATGGTACAATCACTTAGGAGACAAGATTGTATGGGCAAGATTACCGATCCCATTGCGAAGCGGATAAGGAAGAAAGCCGCCAAGGATATCAAGGGAGGATTCTTCGGACTGATTACTCACTACATTCCGGGTTGGCACGGTTACCAGGAGAAGGAAGAACGGCGCGCCGCGGACAAAGTCCTTCGTGAGTTCATGGCGGACCAGCTCAGGCTTGTTAAGCAGGACCTTGAGAAGCTTCAGACAATGGTTGTAGAGTACAACCTTGACAAGACTTGGGAAACGTTCGACAGAATGTTGGCCCTAACTGACAAGATTGAGTCATCTATCCGTTACGCTGATTATGGCTATGCCGCATGGGGCTCAAAAGAGAAGATCAATGAGAAGGAGCTCGACCTCGTCTACGAGTTCGATGCTACGATCATCAATGACATCGGAGACATCAACGACGTCGTTGAAGAGTTCACCTCAGAGATGAATCAAGGAAAGTTCGATGAAGCATGGCCCTTCACTCACCGAATGTACACCATCATGCAAAGGCTTGAAGAGAAGTGGAAGCAGCGTGAGGGGTACATGAAGGGTTACCAAGAGTAGTTGGTATAAAGGACTTGGGGCTTTGTCCCCAATCTCCTTCCTTATTTCATTTTCAGACTATCGGGGCTCAAGGTAAGACTGATTACACAGGTCTGACGACAAGACCTTGATGACGATGAAGGTCACACTTCTGGGGACCGGGACTTCTTTTCCTGACCCGAACAGGGTCCAATCGGGGATACTTGTAGAAGCAGAGAACAAGACGTTCCTTCTCGATGTCGGCTCCGGTGTGCTGCACAGACTGATTCAGACTGGCATCGACCTCAATAGACTCGACTCCGTGTTCCTCAGCCACTTCCACATTGATCATTGCTCTGACTTTCTGACATTGTGTCAGAGCCTGTGGCTGGTAGGCTACGACAAGATACTTGATCTATACGCCCCACATACTCTGACAGAGTGGTCAAGAGGGGTACGTGACATTGGATACCCATATCTTCGTGAGAAAGTGCTTGTTAAGGAAACTGTGCTTGAAGAGAATCATGTCGTACAGCTTGGACCAGTTCAAGTTTCGACCGCGCCGACAACACATGGTACGATGGAAACAAGGGCTTTCAGAGTTGAAAGCCGAGGTCAATCCATGGTCTTCTCTTCCGATTCCGCTCCGTGCCGGGACGTCATTGACCTTGCCAGAGGCGCAGACGTGTTAGTACACGAAGTCAACTGGTTGGATGGCCCTCATCCGGAGGGGGTGCATACCAGTCCAATTGAGCTGGCCGAGATAGTGGAACAGGCCGAACCGAAGAAGGTGGTGTTGACACACGTTTCCCCCGAAGTTGTAGCGAGCCAAGAGAAGGTCATTACAACGGTTGGCCGCAGAACCAATGCGGAGGTTGTCCTAGGCGAAGACCTGATGGTGCTCAACATCTGAGTTCTGATTGAAGGAACGGCCTACGCAACCTCAAAACGTCACTCTGACCCTGCCATGTCAACGTTTTTAACATATGAAGACCCTAGACGAACCAGAACTCGACTATAGGAGAGATTCTGATTTGGCAGACGCTATAGAGTGGACAAATGCCAGCCCAGACGATGTCGTCTGGCGATACCCTGATAATAGAGTAAAATGGGGCTCACAGCTGATCGTTATGGAGAACCAGGCCGCAATCTTCTACAGAGACGGCAAGGCACTCGACACTTTCCTTGCTGGGCGCCACAAACTTACCACAAGCAGCATGCCCGGTTTGGTTGGTTGGTTGCAGAAGAAGGTCAAAGGCGATGTCTTCGAAGCCACCTGTGTCTTCATCTCGAGAAGCCAATTTCAAGGTAAATTCGGCGGCCGAGGGCAGACAAGTGAC
>JBHLPB010000044.1:0-12740 GCA_048939905.1 Promethearchaeota archaeon | reverse complement strand
TATGAGATACACACTGTATCAAAATGATTGTCTGGAAATGACATCGTTTCAGCATTCATTTCCATCAAATCCACTGGAGCGTCCTTGAATTGCTCTCTTGCTTTCTCCAAGTCATCTGCCGAGATGTCTATTCCTACGAATGAGTTGTATCCCTTCAGAGTCTTCATCAAAGTGTCAATGAAGTCACCCTCTTGTGTGCCTACATCGAGGATATCTCCGCCAGAGATAGTTCCGAGTTTTTCTCTGACTTTGATTGCACCAGATTCTCTAAGTCCATTAGGTAAGTCTGCCATCAACTCAGGTTGCCTCGAGAGATTTCGAAATCTTCTTAGACATCAATCCTTCGTACAAAGTAATTCGAAGAATCTCATTCTTCGTCCAACTGCTTCTTCTTTCAATCTATCCGAATTCGGCAGTTCACTTCATTCATCCTCAAATTCAACAAGAGTGTCCTTTAGAAACATGCCAGTCATAGTATGAATGAGGAGGAGTGCATGAAGGAGCTCTCTGCTTCTGTGTATGAATGGATCAAGTCAATGAAATAGTAGTAGACGGAGTTAGCAGGATCGCGCCTGCCATTTTGACTTCTTTCTGCATCCCCATCATTTCTGACTAGCTGACCTGCTTGGTGACACTCTAGAGGGAATCTTCATTATCTCATGATAGAGGTATTCAGTCCATTCCCACAACTGAGGCCTGTTCAAGTCATCTCTGTACCACATTACCCATTTCTGAATTGCTTCCCATGTGTTAATCGTAGGAGTGGATATCAAGTCAGCAACCAGATTGATATCAAGCAGCCCTTTTTTTACTAGGACTCCAACGCCCTCTAAGAAAGATAGGACTGGATTAATCATTCCCCTGTTCTTTTCCCAGGATTCAGGATGTGAGTCTTGTGTGTGTCGGCCGAACGCCTCTAGGATTTCGTAGTGCATGTCCTGCAACTCACCTCGCATGAATTGCGCATATATCTCAATGAAGAGTTGAGCTTGTCGTGTCTTGTTTTGTTCTCTCAGTTGGAGAATGGCAAGGATTACGCCAATGATAACGCTGATTGAAGCTAAGACAATTGAGAAGCTCGCCACGTCAAACTGCTGCATCTCCAATAACCTCGCGAACCGATGTACACTTCCAAGTGTGATTGAGTAGGTAATGTCTCTTTCAGGAACACATCGAGGAGAATCAGCGGGGGACTTTCATTGTCTATCAGATGTCGGTTTTGTAGGGCTTCATATTGATTTGATTGTGACAGGGTTTATCTCTCTCCACTCCAAGTCCAAACTATGAAGATCTCTTGTGAATCATGCGGTACCGAGGACTGGAAGATGGTCATTCATGAAGTCCGAGTCCCCGGTGGTGGAGTCATCTACTCAGCAATGAAGTGTGAGAATTGCGGCATGGTCTACCCCCTCCAAGAGGTAGCCAAAGGTCGAGGAATGCAAGTAAACAAAGACAGTGTGATCGGACTGTTGAAACAGTAGAATACTAGCATTCCTTCCCTCCCTTTTTCTTGCAACAAGAAACTGCAGATGTCATGATACGCCAAATGTATATCTAAGATTGATACTTATTCTCGGATATCATTCCGTGACATAGGAGTCGGTTGAATTTGAAGACGTGTCCAAAGTGTGGGAAAGCAAATGATGTGATGCGGAAGTTTTGTCGAGCCTGTGGGGCATCTCTACTAAAGACGGCAGAGGAGCCGACACCTGAGCCGGTCAAGGAACCAGAGGCCGCACCAATTCGGGACGATCCGGTCCCTTCATATGAGGAGCCACTCGTACGTCCAAGCGAAATCGCTTCTGCCAAGGTCGAGGAGGAAGAGGAAGCCACGCTGTCTGATCTGGAAATTGAGCATGAGGAGATGGAAGAGGTCGAGGAATGGGAATCAGAGGAAGACGTCAAGGTCGCTGAGCCAGAGGTACTGGACTATGAGGAAGGTAGGGAAGTGGTCAAAGATATCCTTGCAAAGGTCAGAGCCGCCGAGGCACGAGCTGCTGAGGAAGCCACACCGGCGGAACCAGAAACCACGGAGGCCGCTCCAGGAGAAGAGCTCATTGAGATGGCGACTCCTGAACCGCCAACGCCAGAGGAAGCGGAACCTGAACCTGAGGCGGAACCTGAACCTGAGGTTGTAGCTGAAGCTGAAGAGGTCTATGAAGAGCCACCAACCCCATCTGCAGAGGAAGCTCCTGAACCGACGTTTGCAGCTGTGACGCCCCCTCCGACCGTTCCTGATGTGATTGACGAACCTGCCAGAGATGAGAAGGTCAGAGCGTTCGAGTCTGACATTAAGGCCTTCAATATCGAACTCCAAGGTCTACAGTCAGAGTTGGAAAAGATTCGCCCTCGTCTTGACGAGGAGGTCGATCGTTACCGTGCTGTCGCTGAAACCAAGAGAACCCGTGCCGAGAGTTTGGAACGTGAACTGAAACTAGCCAAGAAAGAGTATGCCGATGCCAACAAGGAATACAAGAACACGGAGAACCGTAGAAAGAAGGAACTGTCCAACGCCGAGAAGAGAATCCGCGACGTGGAGAAGCGAATCAAGAAGGCCGAGGAGTCTAAAGAGAAGCGGCTTCGGGAACTAGAAAAGGAGCAGCTCAAGCGCGAAGAAGAGGCTAGAAAGGCTTAGAGACTCAGTCGAATCTGTAGGGAGGACGAAGATTCACCAAAGCGTCCGCCGAATGAGGCATCATTGCTACGATAGATTGGTAAAACGAAACTTCCCATGCTCCCCTTAATTCCATCCTCATCTTCCTATCGCAGACCAAGCGGACTTTCAGAATCTCCTAGATGGAATCTTCACAATCTCTGAATACAGATACTCAGTCCATTCCCATATCTGAGGTCGCTTCAACCTCTCTCTCTCCGCTCTCACGTAGTCCTCCACTGATGTCCACAATCGTATGGTGGGTCCGGAGATCAGGTCAGCAACCAGATGAACATCAATGAGCTTCTTGCTCACAAGCACGCCAACGCCTTCGAAGAAAGCCATGACTGAGTAGAAGGACTCTATATTGTTCTCAAGGATTGCTGGCTTCGTTCCAGGTTCACAATGCTCGAAATCGTCAACTGTCCGGAACGTCCATTTCAGCGTTTCACTTCTACTAAACTGCTCATACACTCCCATGAATAGTTGAGCTTGTCTGGTCTTGTTCTGATCTCTCAGCTGCAGTATGGCAAGAATCATACCTATGACTACACTGGCAGAAGCAATGATGATTGACACGCTCGTGACATCAAGCTCTTGCATCTTGGTAAACCTCGCGAAAGCCTACATTCTGACCAGCAGTGCAGAGGTTCGTAATATCTCTTTCAGGAATGGACTATAAAGAAAAGAGATGATGTGGAAAGGGGTTCTCAGTCCCAGTCGTAGAGATGGGTTTAAGACAATACTGTGGCATCTAGCACAATGGAGAATAGAGTCATGGCCGGCGAGCTAGAGAAGCCTGATGACCTTCAGGATGCGGCACTCAAAATCTTCGATGCGATATTCGGAGGTCAGGAGTCAGTGGAGATTGGCGACGAAACCTATCCAGTTGAGAAGACATCAAAGAGTAATCTCCTGTCGGTCAGGATTGATCCACTGTTCTTCGTAGAGCAGAATCCCTCTAAGTCTTCGAAATGGGCGGAGAAGGCGAGAGAAGGCCATCGAATAATGTGGGTAATGAAAGGACGAAGCTACCTTGCCCGCGTTATGGACGGAAAGTTCCTTAATCTAAAGCGAAAGCGCCAGAACTGAGATGTATTACATCCAGAGAAGTACAATTCGAATGATTCTACTCTTTCTTGGTTAGACCAGCTAGGCCTAGGATTGCGACAGAGGCACCGACAATGCCTCCAGCAGTCATTGCGCCAGCTACGAGTGGGTCTGGATCAGGGCTTTCTGAGGGAAGAGTGACCTTAGTCGTTGTTGTCGTCTGGGTAATCTTATTCTTCACTGTGACTGTCACTTCATCTGAGGCGACATTACCGGAAGCATCGATGAAGTTGGCCGTGTAAACATAGGTCCCAACTCCTAGTCCATCCAAGCTGATTCCAACTACCTCTGAACTGCTGTTCCATGATCCCAACTTTAGCAGTGTGCCATCCAAGAGAATCACATAGGTGTGGGGATTCTCGTCAGATGCTTGCCATTCAAGGACGTTCCCCGTGTCATCCTCTCTGAACGTGAGGTCGGCCGGTCCCATAATCACTGGCGGCGCGGTGTCTGGTTCAATCACATTCAGAACGAACTCTGCACTGACAAAGTTCCCTGATGGGTCATACGCTCTCACTTCAAGGTTGTATGAGCCGACTTCCAACTCAAGCACGTTAGTGATGAGTCCATTTCCATCAATTGAGAAAGCGACCGTATTGCTAATCGAGTAATGATGGATGCCGTTCTCGTCTGAAGCATCGATGTCGTAAGTGAATGGCTCACCAAGTTCAATCTCTTGGTCGGTCGGAATCTGGTCCCATGTTGGACATGTTGTGTCCGGTGGAACCAAACCATTCGGATATCGGTCAATACTACCCCGATCTCCAGGAATCACATATACCCCAGATCCCGAATAATCACCCCAACAGTTGCCGGTGTCTACTCCATCATCCCACAAGTTCTCAAATACCTCGTCACAGTAGCCCACGCGGTCCCTTGCATTTCCTTCAGCATTGTCCGCGATTGTGTTTCTGTGGATTGTACACCCGAACGTGCCGAGGAGGTCAATACCTGTTCCCTCGTTGTACACAATCTCGTTCCAAGCTATGACAAATCCAATTGAGTGTACCAATGCGATGCCGGTATGTAGGTCATGCAACGAGTTGAATGAGATTGTGATAGCCGCAGATTTGCAGCCAAAGGTTCCCCAGAAGGAATCGTATACCTCGTTGCCACTGACAATGCAATTATCACTCTTTATCAGAGAGATGCCAGCAACTGAATTGTGAATCAAGTTGCCTGAGATAGTAGTTCCATCCGACTTGGTATCGTGGATTCCTGACCCCACATCTGAAACTTCATTGTCTGTGACGACGCAATCCCGACTCTTCTCAATCACAATGCCTTTCCATGTCTTCATAATCTCATTGTTCTTGACCAAGACTCCTTCTGACTTTGAGATGTGAATTCCAATTCTCTTTGTCAAGACCACACAAGATTCTATGGTCCCCCCATCCGTCTTCTCAATGAGGATCCCAATGCCTCGACGATGCCAGCGACCACGACAGCCATCCCAAGTGCCATCGCACTCATCGTCGCCGCTCTCTAAGATGCAATTGCGAACAAGGAAGTGTGCGGTTGTCTTTTCTATGCTGATGCCTATTCCGTTGTATGCTATTGAGTATCCCTCGATGATGTAGGGGCTAGCCTCGCTGCCATCTCCAGGGAAACCCATTTCCTCGAAATCTGCGTCACCGACTATTCTGATGGGCCCACGTTGTATATAGGCGGACGCGTCTGCCTCTCCGCTACCTTCCACGACGCTCTGGGATGCAGAGCTGAGAGTGGCAGCGACCGGCAAAGAAATCAAAAAGACTAGAACAAGTACGCCTCCAAATCCAATACCTTTGAGTCTTGCCATAGGAACCCCCCCGTTAGCGCTAAAGACGGGGTTGTTGAATAGTCGAAGGAGCCTATCTAGGCCTGATATTATTGAGGAGTTTATACTTAAGATTAATAGTAAAAAATATCTCTTATTCAACACCCCATTAATCGAAGTGAACTGACAAAAATGAACACTAGTTACGTTTACTTGTTGGGTTGGCTCGAAAATCCCCAATACACCTGATGTTCAGTGAATGGATGGTATCTCTGTCTTGTCGAAGTGATAGACTGACTTCTCTGCTGATCAGTGCCACTTGGCTGGTTGAGTGATTCGTTGGTGGTCCTGACGATTGCCAGAGGGAGCAACTGTGTCAGCGTAGACTATCGTGCGTACTGTCTGTGGACCACCGAATCAACTGCTGTACGTTCTATGTTTATCTCTCTCAGAGTATCGAGGTCATTCTGTGCAACGTGTGCGTCGATGGTGATCTGGGCGACCTTTCCACTCAGTTGATAGTAGATCCAGTCTGCCAGATATATCTCTGCAACCAATGCGATGATAATGTATCCAGGAATCAAAGCAACAGGAATGATAACCAATGCCATAGAAACCAAGCCGAAACCGGCATTGATGTAGGTATGCAGAGTGGCGGCCCGAAGATCTCTTTCGATTTCGATTCCATCTCCAATACGTGTTGAACCAATTCTAGGCACGCGATTCACCCAGAAACATGTATGCATGGAATAGATATCTATTGGCGGGATTGCGCTGGTTCAGAAAGGCTGCGTACAGGCACCCAAAACTGCCAGTTTCCGCATCATCCAGTTCGGAAAAGGTCTCTCCCCTATTTGCCATCGAGAGAATACAGGAATGACGCATAAGGGAGCCCTCGCAGTCTGAAGATGCACCCTAGTAACACTCTAATCGAAGCAGAGCCGACATAGTTATAGCCCGTGAAGGCCTCAGCGACCATTGTCTCATGACAAAGCCTTCATGAGCGTATTCGCAAGTAAGGGAACTAGCCGGGGTTGTACGGTATTGGGACAGCGTACATGGCCTCATAGACAAGACACCATAACCGATTACACCGCTCGTGTCAAAGACGTGATCGTATCTGTGATTCAGAGCGGACTATCGATTTTCCACGAGGCATTCTCGCCAGACCCTATTGATCCAGATCTCTTCAGTGCCTTATTGACTGCTATCTTCTTTGCAAAGCGTGCGCAAGAGCCATATTACTCCGAGCGAGAGTACGAAACTCATGATATCGACCACCACACGGTACACATCTGCTACGGCAACCATCTAGCAGGAATTGCTGTTGCAGATGGCCCCGTCGAGGATATCTTCATGAAGAGGCTGAAGGGGTTCGTGATTGCCTACGAGAATGAATATGGACTCCTACTTACGAACTGGGATGGAGACCGCTCCTTTTTTGATCATGAGTGGGCATCTCGTGAGCTCAGAGACCACCTCGGTCCTACAGAAACATTATACCGGCTACATGAACGTGCCATGGAACAAACAACCAGTGCACGTCAAATCCGAGTGGTGCTTCTAATCAGGCGTTTCGCCTCAGCAGACCGTTTCAAGCTCGAAACTGTCAGAGGTCGGCTCGCAGAGAGCCTTGTCATCACTGACGAGAGTGCCAATGAATTTCTGGCAGAGCTCGTGCATTTTGGCATCATTGTACCAGATGTCTAATTCACGTTCTGGTGCAGTAGGAAGTCTCATCAGATTGGAGCCTTGGGTATTGGTTCCCGTTTGTGTTCGGTCTTCTTCACGAGCTTTAGGACACGATCTACTGACTTCCTCGAGTATCCTCTCCGCACTATTTCCTCGGATTCGAGTCCCTGGTCGAAGGCCAGGAAAAGTATGCTGTCTAGCTCTCTGTAGGTAATTCCCATCTCTCCCTCGTCGGTTTGTCCTGCCCAGAGGCCTGCTGACGGTACCTTGTCAATTAGCTTCTTCGGTACTCCAACATGCTCTGCTAGTCCCCAGACGTTTACCTTGTAGAGCTCTCCGATTGGGAGAATGTCCACTCCTCCGTCCCCATACTTTGTGAAGTACCCAGTCAGTATCTCACTCTTGTTGCCTGTTCCGAGAATGATACCACGGATCTTGTTCGCTTTGGCGTACCATGTCGCCATTCTCAGTCGTGCTATCAGATTGCCCTGTGAAATCTTGTCAAGCTCAAGTGATTCGAATGTGTTTAGTACTGGCCCTATCTCGAACAGTTCATGTTCAATGTCAAGCGAGTCCGCAAGAGAAACGGCGTCTTTTACATTCTCAGAGTCTTCCTTCGCATCAACGGGAAGCATGAGACCATAGACTCTGTCTGCTCCTATCGCCTCGCAAGCAAGAGTGGCGACCAAGCTTGAGTCGACTCCTCCGCTCAGTCCCAGGACTGCAGAATCGATTCCGGCGCTATCCATGTAGTTGCTGACAAAACCAACAATCTTCTGCCTGACCATTTCGTAGTTCTCTATGAGTAGGCCTTTAGGAAGGTCCATTAAACCAACCTCGCGACTAGATGCGATTCGGGCATCCTTTCAAGTTAAGGGTTTGGGGCGAATCTTGACTCATCATAGGATGGATGGTAGAACTTGTTCAATCAGGAAATAGAAGAATGAAATGTTGCCCATGTACAGAATCATTACCGTGAAGGCACCAACGATCTGCATCCATATCGCCCGGGTTCGAATCAGGATGAAGCAGAAGAATGCAGAGAGCCCAAGGAGTATCTCAGGGAGGATTATGTAAACGGCGACATGCCCAATCATTGTGACATTCTGAGCATACCAAGACGGGAGCATCCACATGGTCGCCTCAGCAGTGCCGAAAATCAGCAGGGTCAGGCCCGCTATGATCAGATATGTCAGCGAATATGACTCTCGTTTGCTCACCTCGATTCCCACGAAGATCAGTGCAAACAATGGGATCGACCAGAGTCCTGCCATGTATCCGGAAACTGGTCCTATCATGAAGAACCCATCATCAGGGAACACAAGAACACCCAACTGAGTTGACAGAAACCAGTCGGGCCAAATCATGAAGATGCTCAACACGAAGGCAAAGAACCACATCGCTATCCATTCTCTGTGGTCTCTCTGATAGCCCACCACCGGTATCATCACATTGTAGATGACTACCAAGGTGAACATTCTCGTACCAATCATCAAACCCGGAACTAGCAGCATAACGATGCAAAGGACGGCGAAAACGATGTGAACTAAGAGTAGGTCGCGGATCGAAGAGTTGCCTGAACCTTTCATGATCGTCACACCTGTATCGAATTGGTCTCGGTTGCCTTACATCATTCTGATAAACTGTCGGTCTGACCGGTGCGCTGAGTAATGAACCTCGAATGAGCGAGGAACTCCCATCTCTCTTGACGTCGGCCTTCTACCAAGTCTTGCCATAACAAAACGCCTTTCAATGAGAGGTGAAACGCCAGTTTTGAGGACCAATAGATGACAGAAGAGCATCGGTATGAGATGAATAGCAACTGGATCAAAGAGAAGATTGTCACGATCGAGATTGATGGGAAGCAGACCTTGGACGTTGCCACCCCTCCAGATTTCTGGCCTGAGTCACCCGAGGATCTTCTGTCGCCAGAGGAATTGTTTGTGGCATCAGCGGTGTCTTGCTATGGAGCAACTCTCTCTGGTGTCGCCAAGCGGTTTCATGCTGAGCTCACTGACTTCTCGGTCACTGCAGAAGGACACTTGAAGAAAGGGGAATTCGGGTATGAGTTTGAAGAGATCAACATGTCTGCAAGGATACAGGTGCCAACCGAGAAGGACAAGTCGAGAATCGAGAAGGCAGCTGACAGGGCCCACAAGTATTGCCTTGTTGCAAACTCGATGAAGTGTCCGGTGAATCTCGAATATGAGGTCACAATAGGCTGACGTATCGCCTTTCATTCAAGCTGAGGTAGAGGGATTTCCCCGGTATAGACCTTGCCGCATTCACAAGTAAGTCGCACAGACCATCTCTTGGGCAGAGGGACACTGAACTCTGCAACCTCGCTTAAGCTTTCCTTAATGCCTCCGATTAGTCGAACATATGTGTTTGAGAGCCTGAGCACCTCCTCAGGAAAGTCCAAATCCGACAGGATGTATTTCACACCTTTCTCACAGTCAGGACAGGAAGTAAGCATCAGGTGAGTGCCATCCCCACAGTTGCTACAATTCACTTCGACCTGACTGAAGTTGGGTGCAGCTGGAACGACAGGGTTCAGATCAACTGGATGACCACAGATGTAGCAGTAGTATCTCAAGTCTATCTTCGGCATTATTCGCTCCTCGATACTGACTCTGATGGCTCATAATGCTAAAAGTATTGGCGGTACAGAATCATACCTTTCTTAGCACTCCTACGAACAGCTCCCGTTGTCCATAGGTCTTCTCAAGTTTCCAACCAGCCCTCTCTGAAATGGCTGACATCTCTTCTGGACTTGCCATGCGTAGGTCAAACCAATCATCTACCACGTCTTGGTACTTCAACCTCAGCGTCACGAGCCCGATCGGTTTCCCTTCATTTCGATTCTTTTCGTGGTATGCAAGGTGCTCCGGTTTGTCAGTAGCAGCTACATCCCGACTCTCAGCCAGCACAATCCCATCTGGAGAAGTAATCATATGGATGTTCTTCAGCATGTTTACAATGCGGTCCTCATCACCTAGTATCCCGAAGTTGTTGCCAAACAGGAGAACTGTCTGAAATGTCCCTTCGGGGAACTCAATACTCTCAGCCGACATCAAGTGTACATTTCTCAGGCCTCTCTTTCTAGAAACATCAACTGCTACCTTTGAGATATCGATGCCAACTACTTCATGGTCCAAATCCTGAAAGTGAAGGCCGACACGTCCGGCACCGCATCCGATGTCCAGTATCCTCCCGTGGACTTCTACCGAGGCCTCTCTTTGCCCCACTGGCCAATCCGCAAACTCAGCAATATATTGGCTCCCTAAAGACTCGTGGGAATATCCATCGTCCCTCTCAATAATGTGGACTGCTTCTTCTCCTCTCATCGCATCCTTCATGATCATTCCAAAGACGTCTGGCATGAAGCGTGAATCTCAGCACTCTCGGAAAAGTCAATCGATTCCTGTTTGCGTTCTTTGTGATGAGGATCAGGACAATGGTTCTGGTGCAGACTGTCATCTATTTCAGATGACATCAAACACAATGGCCCAGAACTCCCTTTCTGAAACCCCTGTTCTCATGCTCTTGAGTTCGTCCTTCATTCTATCAAAGGAGTTCTTTGACTGGCTCTTCTTGGTGTCCTCGTGCGTCTTTTTCACACGGTCGGCTATCTCCCTGCTCTGCTCGGGCGAGGCTCTGACACCACCCATTTTGAGAAGATACTCAACGAAATGGCGACCCACAAACTTGCCGAGATGAAACTCCCTTCTCCGTCCAACAATCGTGGGGCTAATTGGTTCGTAGGTCATGGAATGAGTTAGCTGGCCATGAGAATGGATTCCGCTTGAGTGCGTGAACGCATTATCACCAGAGATTGCCTTGTGCAACGGAAGAGGTACAACGAAGTTCCTTTCCACAAGCCTAGACAGCTTGTACAGCTTCTCAGTGTCAATACCAGTTTCGACTCCATAAAGCTGTTCGAGAGTCATTACGACCTCCTCGAATGCCGCGTTGCCTGCCCTTTCACCATATCCATTTACACAGACATGAGGATAGGTCACTCCCTCTTCGACAGCGGCCAGAGTATTTGCATTAGCAAGGCCGAAGTCGTTGTGGCAGTGTACAACCAATGGTACCTTGTACTTCTTGTCTGACCACAATCGTGACCTAATCTCTCCTACAATATACTTCATCACTTCAGGACGCACAAAGCCGACAGTGTCGGCTATGCAGACCCTGTCTGCTCCTGCATCGATTGCTGTCTTGTAGGCACGACAAAGGAATTCCATATCACTCCGAGTGGAGTCTTCGGCGATGTAGTCGACTATGAGTCCATGGTCCTTTGCATACTCCACACATTCTGTCAGTCTCTGAAGCATATCTTCTCGAGACATTCGAAGCTGGTACTTGAGTCTGAAATCTGACGTTGCAATGAAGATTGGAACCTCTTGAACCTCAGCCTGTATGCATGCATCGATGTCTTGGACCATCGCCCGCGCGGGAGCACCAACAACAGCCTTGCTTAGCCCCTCCTTTGCAATTGCAGCAACAATCTTTCTCTCCTCTTCGCTCACTGCAGGAAATCCCACAACCACAATAGAGGTTCCTACTTCGTCCAACATCTTTGCAATCTCAATCTTCTCATCGAGTGTGAGAGCAACTCCAGGTGTCTGCTCGCCATCACGAAGCGTTTCATCCCAGATGTACACCTTCTTGGGAAGGTTCTTCGGTTTGGTGCTACTCACTTTGTTGTAGTTCACAGCCAGTCCGGCCTTCTCTAGAGTTTCCATGGACTCAGCCCGCCTTCTTGTGATTACTACTGAATCGAATTCCTTCTTATTCGAATCGGTAATGGCCTTGTGATGGTATCTGCTGGAGGCTCTGTTTGAATGAGGCGATTTGACTCTCGAAGTCTTTCTTTGAGATCTTACCTTTCTCCAGAGCTGCCTTGGCCTTGCCCATCTTGTGGTTCAGCCTGCCTCGTTCCAAGTGGGCCAGTCTGAGAGAGGATTCAACAACTGGCTTTGCCCCTGCTTTCTCTCCTATGCCCTCGAGCATGGGTTTCCAGCATATCTCCTCAACGTGGAATGAGTACTCAAGGCCACGTTCGAGTATTCTATTCCATATTGGGCAAGATTTCACCAGAACTGCCTTACCCTCGCGCTCAACATCTAGACCAATGCTTGCAAAGAGCTCAGCCGCCATTCTTGCTGCGCCTTCAGCTCCCGTATCCCCAACGCTCTCGGCAAAATCAGCACCCATCTGCCTGAATCCCCCCGAGTACCCCTCATGCATCGATAGTGCTCCCACGCTGTCGCGGAGGGCCCACCACATTCCATCAAGGAGTGATACTATTCCTTTTCTCAGCGTATCAAGTTCTGCCATCTTGCCTCACCTCTTGAAGGACTCTCCCCATTTCTCAATGAATGCAATCTCCTCAGGCATTTGCCTCGGCGGTCCTAGAGTTCTTTCGGACTTTGGGTATCCTAGTGTCAAACAGAGGATTGGTACCCAGTGTGGAAACGGGATGCCCAATCTTTCTGATATGGCTCCCACATCATCGAA
>JBHLPB010000043.1:0-12868 GCA_048939905.1 Promethearchaeota archaeon | reverse complement strand
ACTCAGACCGTCTGCATCAGAATCGCTGTTGAGTGGGTCGGTGTTGTAAGTATTAATCTCGGCAAAGTCATTCAGAGCGTCGTAGTCTGAATCGCTGTTCGTAACATTCGTCCCATACGTTACGTACTCTGCATAGTCGCTGAGTGAATCGCCGTCGGTATCAGCCTTTATAGGCGAGGAACGAACTATCACAACCTCCTCCCAATCCGTCAGCTGATCATCATCTGTGTCAGCATCGGTCGGAGAAGACTTCCAGACCTTCACCTCGGGGCCATCCAAGAGACCGTCATCATCGGAGTCGGGGTCGAGCGGATTCGAACCTACCGAGATTTCCTTCCAGTTTGCCAAGTTGTCGGAATCCTCGTCGTCATAGTAGTCCTGTATGCCGTTGTTGTTTGTATCTACCTCATTGGGGTCTGTCTTGGTGAGTCTGACCTCCTGAATGTTGGAAAGACCGTCTCCATCGTTGTCATCCTGACCATCATTGATGTCGTTGTCATTCGAATCAGCTTCGAGAGGGTCAGTCAGAGTGATGTTGTTCTCTTCATAGTCCGTGAGCAAATCCTGGTCTGAGTCGGCTTGGTTGGGATTGGTGCCCAAGTATATCTCCTGCCAATCTGTTAGCCTGTCAGAATCACTATCAGGGTCATTCGGGTCTGTCCCGTAGGTCATTATTTCAGCGAAATCCGAAAGTCTATCGAAGTCCGAGTCGGCCAAGAGTGGGTCTGTTCCGTACTCCAGAATCTCCTGTCCATCATCAAGCTTGTCACCGTCTGAGTCAGGATTGTCAAAAGCCGTACCCTCTATCAGCCTCTCCCGTGCATCAGCCAATGCATCACCATCGGTATCGAGGCCATAGATTGCAAGCAGTCCCGTGTTTAATCCTACACAGAACTCACTCTGTCCATCATTGTCTAAGTCGCCCACTCCGAGTACTCCGGCAAACCCGATGGCGCCGGTTTGTGAAATCGAATGTCCCGAGGAGTTGAAGAGAAAAACAGTCCCTCCATTATCGCCTGCAAGAATCTGATTGTCTGTGAGTGGTCCTATGTAGGCTAGTTCCACTGCTGAAACCGCACCGCCAAGAGTCTTGTTCCACAATAGGTGGCCAGTGGAGTTGAACACGCGAAGCTCGTTCCCCGAGGTCCCAATTGCAAGCTCCGGCCAACCTCCCGAAACTAGTTCCCCTGCGGCAATGGAGCGAATTTGGTCGTCCAGACTGACGTTGTACAAGGAACTCCCCGCGGACGAGTATGCGCGAAAGTCACCATTCGCGTTACCGAAGACAACTTCAAGCTGTGCTCCTCCGGTCAAGTTCTCCGCAGCGATGGCAGTTATCGTGTAGGTATCAGTCACCTCAAAGACGACTCCACCATTACTCTCAATCAGCGAGAATCTGCCCGCCTGGGAACCGGCAAGGACCTCATAGCTGCCGTCATTGTCCACATCCTCACCGAGCACTACTCGCACTGGACTATTGCTTGTGTAGTTCCATCGTTGCGAAGAGTCCACATTGTATGCGTAGACACGATTGTCACCAGAACCGACTATAATCTCATCAACGAGATCTCCATTGAGGTCAGCCCCCACCAATGTCTGCACAGTAGCCGTTAGTGCAACGTTTGTCATTATTGTCTGGTCATACGCTATCACTTGGAAACCTTCTTCTGTCCCGACGAGAATCTCCATCGCAGAACCTGGATTGGCGGCCATTGAGTCGATTGCATGGACTGTTGTCCCGAGGTCTAGGCTCCACTGAAGAATGCCATCTTCATTATAGAGAACGAGGGTGCCGTTCTGTGTGATTGCTGCCACCTCATCGCGATCGTCGCCATCATAGTCGGCCACTGACACACCAAGCACCTGAGAGCCAATGTTCTCAGACCAGACAACAGCTGTATCAAACGGCGTAAGGTCTGAAAGGGAGGCCGATTCTTGCTCTGGTAATATCCAAGTCGACTGCATAGACGGATCTCCGGCTACCGTCTGGAGCCCTACCAGAATACAGACAAACGTCAGCGCTAATAGAAGCTGGTATGGTTTCATGTCCTAGTTTCTCCTGTTTCATTTGTCTTCCAAGGCTTGACCTGGAAGTAGTCAAAGAAATCGGCCTCAACCAGAGATATCTCTTCGAATGGTACTTTTCTCTCGTTGAGTGCCTTGATAAGCGGTAGAATCTGATCGGCCGGGTCATCGATGAACAGCTTCATCGCATTTCGCCCCGACATCGCAGTGTACTTCACTCCGGGGGCACTCTCAACGCGCCCTACAATCTCCCTGGACATGACGGGTAGAACAACTCGTATGCTCTCACCCTTTCCGGGTAGTGTAGAAATCAATTCTTCAGGAGTGCCAAACTGGCTCACCAGTCCGTGCTCGAGCAGACATACTCTGGTACAGTAATCCACAATCTCAAGATCGTGTGAGATGATGACCATTGTAGTACCGAGCTCGAAATTCAGCTCTTTCAAGTAGTTTAGAGTTTCATGCCGCAAGTGCGCATCGAGTCCCGTCGTGGGTTCGTCAAGAAGCAGCACTGGAGGATCGTGAATCATCCCGAGACATATGGAAACCCTCTTTCTCTCTCCACCTGAGAGCTTCTTCACCTGCTTAGTAATGAGTTCCTCGTCAAACCCAAGAATTGTCAGGACTTCACGTGCTCGTTCTTCAATCTCCCTAGGTCTGAGGCCGAAGAGTCTTCCGAAGAACTGCGCGTTCTGAAGCGGAGTGAAGTCGTAGTAAAGACTCAGGTGCTCAAGTTGGGGTACGTATCCCACGAGCAGGCTGATGAGCATTCTTTCCTTTGTGACATCGTATCCTCCTACAAATGCTTGTCCTGCCGTTGGACCGATCTGTCCGGTGAGCACCCGGAGAACAGTCGTCTTGCCAGCACCAGATGCACCTATGATTCCAAGGAACTCCTTCTTGTTCGCAAAGAACGACACTCCCTTGAGAGCGTAGAAGTCACCAAACGCGACCTTCAAATCCCTGATATCAATCTCCTGCTCGGGTTTCAGGTCTGCATCGGTCACGTCAGACACCTCCCACCTTATCGCTAATCTTCTCGAACATCTTGCGACCCTGCTCTAGTGTTACCATCAGCCCGCGGAGAGCTTCAACTTTCTGGATCCGGTCAAGGTCCTCTCGTTGAATCAGGTATTCTATTTGCGTGAATGCTGCCAGTAAAGTATTCAGAGTATTGTCAATCTCTCTCACAAGCTCTGTGTCAATCTCAGCGATTCTCAGCCTCTTCCTTCTTCGTGACCTGTATATCATCAGCCCAACAATGAGACCGCCAAAGATGCCTACCGATGATATTAGAGCTATCTGAGCCATTGTCAACCAGCCATCTGGACCTGTGGTCGTCGTAGTCGTGACATCCGGCGAATATAGGTCGAAACTGACACTTGCATAGGAGGTGGCATAATCCTCATTGCCGAGCATGATGAATATGGCATTGATTCTGCCAGGTGAGTTCCAGTAGGCTGAAATGAACTGGGATGAATAGAGTCCATTCTCGACAAAGCCGGCGATGAAGAAAGCCAGCGACCCGTTTGGTAGCTCAAACACAATTGCCACGATCAGATCATTCACAGGTTGGCCGTAGTAATCTGTGACTTGCAGATTCAGATAGACACTAACTCCTGTCCGATACCTTGTCGTGTTCTCTGAGAGAGATGCGACTCCGGTCAGTGTATTGAGTAGAAGGTAGTCGTTCAGATTGTTTAGAAGAATGCTATTGTTGCACCTTACGAGGTTTTTGTTCATGAAGATGCGTGAGGAACCGAAGAGAGCAAGCTCCGGTTTGGTACGGTCAAGTAGGACAACCGGTTTTCCGTCAACGAATGCACATGCCAATGACTGGTTTTCTAGGATGTATGTGCCTTCTCCTAGCCAGATTGAATCTACACCAGCACCCAACAGAGAACTCGCCACGATATCTGTCGTGTTGTCTTCTGTGTGCTTGTCCTGCATTGAGTAACCGTAGGGCGCAAGAAGCTGGTTCAGGACTGTAGTATTCGCTCGGTCGTCGTGGTCTCCGAATATGACGAGCTTTCCACCTGCCGCAGTATAGTCCCTCATGATTTCGATATCGGTGCTATTGAACTCTTCAGAGGGCCCGAACATAAGCACAGCAGAGAACTGTGCAAGAAGATCCTTGCTGATTGACAAACCGGGAGTTTCCACGAGATCCAGACCTCTATTAGCCATGGACTTCTTCAGATTCGACAGCCCTGAGAATGTGGTCATCCGAAATGCATCCAAGAGGCCCGTCAAGGCGCTGAGATCGCCAAGATTCCCTAGGCTGAAGCCTCCTTCGAGAGAGGGACCATCATCTGAGTCCTGTGCCAAGGCGATTGGGAAGCCCCCACTACCTCCAAGGTCATCTCCGAGTCCGCTACCAATGTCTCCGAAGCCTCCTATGGAACTAAGTCCTCCGCCATGGGAGGTATCTAGGAGGAGCATTGCCTTCGGGTATTCAATCACCTTGTCCAGAGTGATGTTGGATGTCCATCCCTGTTCGGTTATAATCATGTAGTCGCAGTGACGGTATCCATCCATCATGATTGGGGGTGCGAGAAGGAAGAGGGAGAAGTTGTAGTATCGTTCAACGCTCTTCGCACTCGGCAAGGTCACATTACCCCAATCAGTTGCATTGCCGTGCTTTTGGACAGTGAGATTGCCCAGGGGCACGTTTGAAGATATCATGAAGGTGTAGAGCCCAAAGTCGGCAGGGAAGCGTATGTCAAAGGGCGCAAATGGAATCTGCTTTGGGTATACTGATGTTGACGGAATGGGAGTTACTACAAACAAGTCCCGCATGATGAAATTGTCAAGTAATCCAAGAATCACACTCAAGTCAAGAGAAGGAGCCAGTAGAGATCCGGTGGAGAGAGACAGCGCGTCGTCGATGTTTCCTGCCGTTACCCAATAGACGGTACTCATCCCCATCTTCTCGGGGCTCCACTCGGCTGTCATGACCTGTGCTTGAAACGGTTTCATTCCGTCGTAGGAGAAGATCCTACCATACAGCGAATCGCCATCATCCTCTCCATGAATGATGAGCATTGCGGCGGTCACATCACTAGTATTCCACCCGATGTTCATCACTACAGCTCGGGATTCGTAGGTTTCCCCCATCTCGGCAATTCTTGGTATCTCTGCCTCTACAACTATGAGGTCGTCCTTCGGCGCACCAGTTGTGGTGGGATCCAATTCCCACATCGCATCTAGTGATGAATCTAGTACGGTCCTGTTCTCAGCAAAGCCCATGGCAATCGTCACGTTGGCTGGTTGATTGAAAGATAGTACACCGAAATCCCATTTCATTGCCAGTCCGACTGAGCCATCGAACGTGGTTGAGCCCGTCAAGTTATCATCCGAGATGTGTGAGGAGACCTCTGACGAGTTGCCTACTTCAAATGCGTCCAGAGGTGTACTGGAGTTCAACCCGAAGTATACGCTCTCCAGATTCTCATTCACTCCATAAGCAAACAGCTCTTGACTGTTGAGGTCGTATTTCCCGTGGTCATCTTCTCCATCCCCAAATATGTCGAGACTGTACGAAAGGAACAAGCTAACATTCTCGACAGGACCGAGTCCAAGGTTAAGGACATAAGGTGTCACCCTGAAGGCCGTGAGCGGTTGGTCCGAGTAGTCAGTAAGGTTGTAGGACTCTACGACCAATGTGACATAGATGACATCATCATATGAAAGGACGCCCACATAGCGTGAATAGCCATAATCTCCACCTGCCAAAGCCACCTGATGCATCTCACTCTTGACATCAAACTCCATCAGATTTGTGGGACTTCTGTTGCCCCACCTCAACGCCAGCATGCCCATCATTATGTGTATGCTAGGCTCCTGACCTGCCCGTGTGTCAAGGTCCGCTACCGTTGTACCGTAGCTACTCATGAGCAAGATTGTCGAAGCGCCCTTCCCCGAAGCTGTAACGATTCCAAGAGCCAACAGTGGAGTGCCCGTTGTCCTGTTGTGCGGGTCGATGGGAGTCTGCTGAGTCAGAAGATACTCAAAGGCCGCAGGCAGATTCAACAAACCAGCACCCCCATCGTTTGCTCCGTACCCAATGGGAGTTGCCGTATCCCTTAGAACGTTTGATAGGACTAGAGGTGTGGCCCTGTCAAATGCCTGCAGCAGGATTGCAGCTGCTCCTGCGACTACTGCCGCAGAGGCTGTTGTTGTGTCTGCAATGGTGTAGTTCTCATCTATAGTTTCACCAAGTGATCCGCCACCCAGCAGGCCAGAGATTTCACCGAGCCCACCTAGGTCCAAGTCACCAAATCCCAAGCCACCTAGGCCAGCCCCCATTCTAGCTCCAACGATACCTACTCCTGGCGCAACAAGGTCGGGTTTTGTGAGGAAGGAGAGCGACGGTCCCCGTCCAGAGAAGTCTGGAATCTCCTGCTTCTGCGTATCGTAGGCTCCAACTGTTAGCGCCTCTGCCGAGCCTCCAGGTGACATTATTGTCAAGTAGTCTGGGCCGTCGTCTCCTGAGGCTGCTACAACTAACACGCCTTTCTCCGTGGCCTCCTTCACCGCGATGGTCACTGCATCTCCAGGAGCACCAAAGGTGTTGAATGGAAGGAGAATGATATCTGCACCCCGGCTGCACGCCCACTCTATGCCAGAAACTATCCAACTGGGAGATGCGAAGAGCCCACCAAGTGTTACCTTTGCTGAGAGCAGGGTTGCACCCGGCGCAATTCCCGCGTAGAGGCCATTGGACATATTGCCGGTACCTGCAGCGACTGATGCCGCATAAGTACCATGACCGATGATGTCAGTTGGTAGTGTGTCTGCCTCCACAAACGAGGCGTATGCGTTGACCTTGTTAACGTCCTGATGGCCTGTGTCGATGCCCGTATCAAGTACCGCAATGACGACGCCTGTACCATTGTATCCTTGATCCCAAAGCTCTCTGGCACCTGTCGTATTAACCGGCGAATTGTACTCATCGGCAGTGAAGGATGATCCTGAGAGCGAGCGTGACTCAGAAATCTCCTGTACTTCGTTTGACCAGATACCTGTTACAAAGTCCTCCTCTGCGAGCCGTGAGATGGCCTTGCCTATCAGACTCACTCGCAGCATGTTGAGGTCATCAAAAGTGTCTACAATCTCCGCTGTTCTGTCTACTAGAGCTATTGCGTTACGAGCCTTGAACTCACTGGCCGCTGTGTCATATGTGACGAGCAAGTCCAACATGTCTTCCGAGTCAATTCGATCTAGGAGTGAACTATCGATTTTGCTGACTGGATCATCACACACATTGGTATGACGTCCAATTGGCGCAATTCCAGCAATGGAACTCACTACCATAAGCGCCACGAGAACGGAGGCGAGGAGCCTGCTCCAATGCTGTGCTACTCTTCGTTCAATCCTGGCCATGGCATCACTTCTCTAGCGATCCTTGAATCAATCCTCTCGTTATTGCTATGTAATAGTCAACCATGTCACTCAATGCCTTTGTCTTCACTATCTTGACAGCAATTCCCTTCTCTCGGAGCGCAGTCACACATCTCTCTGCAATGACTTCCAGTGCCTCATCGGTATACACCTTCAGCAGTTCACCACGTTGCAGAACGAACCTGACACCCTTCACACCTTCCAGAGTGGTCCGGGCGCGAGGGTCAACCTCTTCGAGAACAACCCCAACAGCGAATCCGCTGTTCGGCATTGACTCCTTAAGTTTCTGTGGAGTTCCGAAGGACACCAAACTCTTCCCCCTCATGAAGACAGCGACTTTGTCACAAAACTCGGATTCTATGGGATAATGAGTGATGACGATTATGGATGTACCGTATTCTTGGTTTATGTAGTTGAGATACTGCCAAAGCTCGGTTCTGTTGTCAGGGTCAAGTCCGCTGGTTGGCTCGTCCATCAGCAGTACTTTCGGCATGTGTGCCATGGCGACACTGATGGATGTTCTTCGCTGCTCTCCACCACTAAGCTCCTTCGTAGGATTGTTGCCTTTGTCCAGTATACCAAAGTCCCTTAGGAGTGATTTTCCTCTCTGGATCAACTGCCATTCAGGTATGTCATACTGTTTCCCAAACGCTATGATGTTCTCGAGAGGCGTGAAAGTCTCGTACATGAAAGAGAGGTCTTGAGGACAGTACCCGAAGAAGTGACGGACCTTGGTCGTCTGTCTGGAGTCTATGCCAGCAATTCTCGCAACGCCTGTACTTGGAATATCTCCAATCAAGGCCTTGACCGTCGTAGACTTACCTGCGCCAGACTCTCCGATGATTGCCAACATCTCCCCTTCTTGGACAGAGAATGTGACATTCGCAATCAGCTTCTGGCCTGATTTCAGCCTGACAGTCAGGTTCCTCGTTTCCAAGACATCTCGGTAGGCAGGGGCCTCTTTCCAAGCGTAGGGTTGAATATAGACCTTATCAGCTATTATCGTGAGATTCGGATTCGACCTTGGTCCTAGAAGCAACTGAGGTTGTGCTACGAGGTATATCTTGGGGTCGCCAATCACACCTTCAGGCTCAACACGCACCTCTAGGAATCCCTCTGGAAGGATAGTTCCCCTTTGAGGTTGAAGAGCCTCGGTCGAAAAGCCCACCACAGTCCCAGTAATCATGATGGGGAGTCTGTCTGACGCTCTTTTTCCCCACACAGTGCAAATGCTCTGCTCGCTTCTGATCCTGACTAGCTCCTTGACTGCCTGCTGCAAGTCTCCTCCGTCATAGTAGAGGTCCTCAGAGAGGTTCCTCTTCAGGTAGTTCTGAAGAGTAATCTCAGTAGCAGCTACATCCTCCTGAGAAGCACCCTCTCCACCTACAGTGAGGACCATCTCCAACTCGCCTCTTCTAGTCCTGCGCAGGTCCTCCTGAACATACACTGCTATGCGCCTTGTCAGTACTCCCTTCTTCACCTTGAGTATTCGTCCCTTGAATTTCACCTCTCTGCCTGTAGACGTCAAGACTCCTTGGACATCACAATGAAGCTCACGGTCGTTTCTAGCAAGACACCAGTCTATTGCATCGCCAAGCCGTGCCCCTGAGAAGTAACCCTCTTCAACAAAAGGAGGGACACCTTCGGGTCGTGAAGGTTCAGCATCAATTCTTTCCATAGTAGTCCTCACCTCAGTCCAAAGTCGGCTTCTTCGAGAAGATGAAACTGGCCGACAATATGGCAATGACAGAGAATGCAAGGAGCGTCAGAATCGAACTCCAGACATCTAGCAAGCTCAACCCCTTGAACGCTGTTGCTATGAGGAGGTTCAATCCCAGATTCATCGGCAAGATATCATTAAGCACTCCAACATCTATGAAGAAGCCCGATAAGATGATAGTCGCAAACATCACAAAGAGAAACATCTGGTTTGCCTGTAGTCTCGTTCCTGCGATTGCGGAGATTAGAATACCCGTTGTAGATCCTGTCAGAGAAGTAAGACTCATGATGATAATCAAGGATTCAAAGCCCGTGTTTAGATTCAGATCAAAAGCCAACACCCAGAGTGAGATTAGAAGAAGGGACTGGAAGAACCCGATTATGACGTAACCGATGACCTTTGCAACTATTACTTCAAGTCTGTTAGTCGGAGTTAGGAGCATTCTACGAAGTGGTATGTCTCCCACGATTGATTGAGCAGATGTCATCGCGATTCCAAGATATGAAGAGAATACTACGATGAACCCACCGAAAGTTGTGATGAGATATCCTCCTTCAGGTGTAAACTCGATAATCATTGACGGAAAAACCTCTGATCTAATCCAGAGTTTTGAGGCCCTGAACAAGATGATGCTCGCCTGCACGGTCCCCATCACGCTACTCTGGCCCAGGAGGTCCGTCGCATCGACATGCATCTCAATGTAAGTTGGTTCATTTATCGTGAGGTTTGCTTCGAATCCGTCCGGAATGATCACGAATCCGTCAATTTCCATGAAATAGAGGTCGTTGAAAGCCTCCTCTTCACTATCATAGTGTATTAGTTCGCCCACTATTTGCTCCAAGAACGCAGTGAAGTTCTCAGAGAGATCCTCGCCTTCGTAAGTCCTTGTTGTGTCACGGTCTATTATACCGAGGACTATCCCCCCTTCGGTTTCGGTCTCATTTGTTGAACCGCCGCCTCCGAAACCTCCGCCACCTCCTAGGTCCAAGTCGCCCATCTCGCTGACGTCTGTGACGTACCATAGCATGCCAATGAGAGCAGCCGGCAAGAAGAAGATTAGGAACAATGCCACCTTGTCCTTGATTATGAGACGGAGTTCCTTCGCTACCATATTCCTAATACGACGCGACGGTTTTGTTAGTACCTCCGCCATTTCACATCCCTCTCTAGCTAATTGTGGGGAGGAGTCCCAGAAACTCTATTTCTGCAGTTTTCGTTCAAATCGTCAAGAGTGTGCTATTAAGGATTGGGTATCTATACTCGCTAGAGTGGCATGAATCAACATCTACATGATAGATTAATAGCCTAACACGGACAGCATCCCTGTATCTCAGGAACAATGTTGCTAGTACGGTGAACTCGTCAATGCAGGACTGCCTTGATGATACGTGTTTCGAACGGCTAAGAAGAGTTGCGGGCCACAATCGTGTATCTTTCACAAAGGACCAAGAGGTCACTGCAGAAGAGGCAGCCATAATCCTTCGTTCGGGTCTGAACGCGCGGGTCTACTCAACTGCAGAGCAATGGATGTTGCCACACTGGGCGATTAAGAAATCCCAGAAGCAGTCCATTGACGAAATTGGATTCGCAAATGATACTAATAGAAACTGGACATTCGTGGGTGGGGTCGGAACCAGGAAGTACGGAGTAGCCGATCCATCAGGACCATTGACAGTGTTGCCTGAATGCGGTTCTCTTGACTTCTGGATCCGAAATGGGTCTGAGATAGTGTTTCCTGCTCTCGCGGATAGCGACGGTTCCAGGCTAGTACTGATATCCCCAGAAGACCAAGTTCTTGAATGGAAACACGTGCAGAGTCCGGTGGAGTTCACGCGTCTAATCTACCACTCATGCAACGGTGAGCATGAGTACGTATACAACGAGATACTGGTCAAGAATAACTCTCTCATGGAAGCCCTAATCACGTTCTATGTTGCCATTCGACCTCTTTCTGTGAGAGGTGTAGAGCCGATAGAGAGCTTGACGTTTCACCCTGAGAAGCGACATCTGTATGCGAATAGTCTCTTGGCCGTTGTGTTGGACAAGGATCCCGATTCAGTTGTAATGACGACGGCGGACAATACCAATCTTCCTGCGTCACTATTAGGGCAAGCCACTCGTCTTGACAGAGAATTCAGTGCTGCAAAAGGACTGGCGACCGCCGTTCTGAGATATGACGTGAAACTCGCTCCGGCTGCATCGAAGAGGTTCTTCTTCACTAGCCCTCTCAATCCTATTGAGGAAGGCACGGAAGGTCCTGTATTTCAGCCGAATCCCGGCGCAAGAGACAAGACCGTGGGTAGCTGGTTTGAATTCCAGCAAAGCACAAGCAGACTCACGTTTCCAGATAGAGGTCTTGATCCAACTGTGATTCAGGCCAAGGCGACTCTGGCTGCCCAAGCGGTATCTTTCGTATTGTCTGGAAATAACCTATTCACAGGTGCCAGCTGGCAGGAGAAAGCACGCGTTCTTTCTGCTTTGTCTGCCGTAGGAGGTTTCGACCTGGCAAAGGCCTTGTTAGTGAACACTGCGAGTATAGTTGCCGACAATGTTGAGGACTATGACCCTCTCCAGCTCAGCCCAATACTGTGGAGCCTATTGCACTATCATTTCCTCTCTCAGGATGATTCTTATCTACAGGATATTGGACCCTTGGTGAGTCACCTTGTCCGTGCGTTGGGAAAGGGCATCGAATCACAGCTTGTCGTGCTAGAGCCCCCTCCCCCCGAAGATACGACTATGGACTATGCACCTGCTGACGATTCATTTTCCTACGTTGGAGTAGATGAGATACTTGCCACATCCATGGGAGCGGTAGAGGAACCTCCCCCAGTAGAGGATGAGCCCCCACCGCCCGAACTATGGGGTCTTGAGGAGTATATCACTGCGCTGTGGAATCTCTCAGCTCTTGGATTGGGTATTGAAGCCTGCAGAGTTCTGGGTGATGATGGAGGGCTTGATGACCTGAGTGAAACCATGCAGGAATACGAAGCACTCATCAAGAAGATGGCAGAATCCATGTTGAAAGATGCCGACTTGTTCTCAACCCCGAAGAAGCAAATGCACGCATTCGAGCTTATCACAACTGTATCTCTCCTTAGGGCCGACGCCGTTGATTCCAGTCTTCTAGAGAAGGCCCTAGATTCAGTTAATGCGAACCTTGTTTCGGGCAATTTGGTGAGAGTGCTTGAACCCAGCACAAGAGTTTCCGGATATCTAGGACTCAGGCTTGCTCAGTACAAGGCGCAGCTAAATGCCGAATATGAAGTGGAGCTACTACTGAAACGAGCTCTTGAGTTCCAAGATCTGTTCTACAACCTACCAGACTTCGTGGATATCAGAGGCGGAGGCGGAAGCTGGGGGAGCGGATCCAGCATAAGAGCCGCAGCAGACATCCTTCTGCTCATCAAAGAGATGACTATGTCAACATCTGACGAGAATCTTGTGATACTCCCAGCCATCCCTGATTCGTGGTATACGTCTACTACCCCGTTAACACTGGAGGATCTGCCAACTGAGTTTGGTCCGGTTGACATCGAGGTAGGTGCATCTCCCAATCAACATCAGATTGAGGTCAGAATGAAGAACCTGCCAGAAGAGATTCTGATTCACCTGACGACCCTCTTTTCCTTGCCTATGATGAAGGCTTTCGGCGGAGGCATTGTGGAAAGAGTAAAGGACTCAGAGTCTCCTTTCATCAGAGTCGTACCTCTGTCCAAC
>JBHLPB010000266.1:0-3225 GCA_048939905.1 Promethearchaeota archaeon | reverse complement strand
ATAGTCAAGCACGGGTTGAGGCGCAGCTGCTTTTATGCTTGGTAACGAGCTGATTCTGCTCTGTCTTGATCCACTCTTCTGATCTACCAACCCGCCACGCTTCTGAAGTACACGTTTCGAGAGCTCCGCTGTCCTTGAGGACAGAGGGTCACAGGAGAGGGCCATCGCGCACTCTCTCTTCTCAAACATCGAGGAGAAGAGTATTCTTCTGTGACTCCAAGAGGACCAACCGTTTTCCATGACAAGACAGTGAGGTGTGATACGAAGGCCAATTAGACGGTCGTACCTTATGATAGGCAGCTGTGGCGTGAAGAGCGTTCGTCAGTCATCCTATGTCTTACGGATTCTTCTCGCGCCGCAGCACCCTGTCGATTTTTGGAAGTGACTGGCGTACTAGCCCTTACCCTTGTATCATCTCAATGACACTAGCTCATATTTTGACTGAATCCACTTGGCAGCTTGGCGACCCACATGAGCAACCATGAGGAATCAGCGGCAAGGTCAACTCTAAGAATGGCGGGCGTTCTTCAAGAGGTGCGAGATGTTTGGATAAGGCGGCTCGAGTCATACTTCGCAGAAGTCGAGCGACTCATTGATGGCGAGTGGCTTGACGCCTCGGATTTGGTTGGCCTGGTTAGGGAAACGCGGTTGGCGTCAAAAGAGGCTGTTGATGGACTTGCCAACGATCTCAGCGCAGAGTTGCTCCATGCATCAAGCGGAGCCTTTGCCAGATACGAGGCGGAGCGAATCGTATTGAGCGAGGAGATTGAAAAGCAGAAGGCGAAGGTTGCCAGAATCCTAGCAACTGATGAAGACAGCATTAGACGTGAGAATGAATCTCTGAGAAGCGCAATGGCAAAAGTTCCTGAATACAAGCTGTTGAGAATAATCCAGACACTTCGAGGAAGCACCTACGACCAGCTCGCCGAGAAAAGTGGTCTTGGGAAGGGAATGGTACGCAAGCACCTGAAGTCATTGATGGCTCAGGGGTATGTCAATGTAAACAAGAAGGCCAGACCACATAAGATACTGTTTCTCAATGCTCCATGGGATCTCCATAGTCCTGCTGCTGCGGCTCAGCTACCTCTTCAAAGCGCGCAACCTCTACATCCACAAGTGTAACCTCAGTCGCCCCCATCCTGCGGGCTATACCCTGAATTATCCTGGAGGTCCTGGGCAAAAGGAGCTCATTTAGCATGATCAGAGGCATAGCGAATGCCATCACAACTATGGGAAGACCGCCAATCCACAATAGGCTCTCAACGACATAATCCATTCCGATGAAACCTCCGCGGATGGAAATCAGAGTTGGAAGTTCGAGTAGGAACTTCTGAGCAGTAGCTAGTGGATAGGACAGGACTGCAAAACCTGAAACGTAGTGGCTGTACCATCTGCCCACGCCTTCAGTATCCGGACAACGCCGCATCTCTAGCTCGTCTCGCTTCAGATGGGTCACAATCCCTGAATCATTGAGCAACCATGTTGGGGCATAGATCGGTATTGCCAGACCCATAGCAAGCAAGGCCCCGATGAACCAAACAAGCGGTTCAGTGGTCCTAACTACTGCGCTGAAACCAGCAGTGGTGGGGTAGTCTGGAACGTCTAGAATGAAGGGGGGAAGGAGACCCAGTGCGAATTGGCTGAATGAAAGCGAAAACAGAGCTGGCACAATGGCCCTACGAATAATGCGAGATGCGCCAAACTTGGTACCAGTATTCACAACACTCTGAGTGTAGGACCTTGCCCTATAGAGCCTATTCAGCGTCAACATTAGAGCAGCTACTGGAATAGCTAGGATTGTGAACTCCACGACATATGCAGGCAAGGCAATCATCAGTATTGTGAAGACATCATCGGTGAATCTGCCACCAATAACCGGCGAAAGGTCATAGCTTGCCAAATCAACCTGGATAATGTCGTTTATGCGGAGAACAAGCACCACAGCTACAAGGAGTCCGAGTATCATGAAGATGATTGCAGGAATGAACCTGCTGCTTTCATTTGCCATCTTTGCTCGAAAATGACCTAGAATGGCTAGGCATCTAAGGATATTGGTTGTTCATGTGACTCGAACACTTGTCGACTAGATGTGAAGACTCATATGGGCTGCACGTGAAGTGGCATAGTGGCAGGTACTGTTAGAGGTTGGGCGATGAGGTCCGGACAAGCGCTGACTGTGATTGCGATTTGCATGCTTGTCGTGACTATAACAGTAGTAGGCATTCTATTCATCCAAGGGAGGCCGGGTCAGATTACCAAAGAAACCAAGGACACTGACCTCGTCAGCCTGGGACTCCAGCTTCCAGACTGGAACCTGACCTTGTCTAACGAAACCGAGGTCTCGCTCCATTCTTTCAGGGGGCGTTTCTTGATTGTGGACCTGATGGCAACTTGGTGCGGTGCATGCGAATCTGAGAACTCCGAGCTCCAGACAATCTATGACACCATGGAGGACTCAATATGGCTCATCTCTCTGGGTGTTGATCTCGCAGAAACTCCAGCCCAGATTGAAGAATACAAGGTTCAGAGAGGACTACCATGGCTCCATGGGCTCGATAGTGGAAACGTATTTGCTACCTACTTCAACATACAGTACATCCCATCGATCATCATCCTTGATGACGAAGGGTATGTTAGGTGGAATCATGAGGGCACCTGGAGTAGTAGCGACATCTCTGACACTCTCTCAGTACTAATGGAATCCTAGAAGCCAGACGGTGACAATTGTGCAGGGAATCATCGAGATACTGATTGAGCTAGGTGCAACGTTTGGAGCCGGCTTCTACGTGGCAATATCGCCCTGCCTCTTTCCTCTACTGCCGTTGTTTCTGATGAGAGCGCTTCAATCAGAGAACAGCCGGGCTAGAAGTGTCGCAGTTACAGGAGCACTGATCCTTGGTATCCTGAGTTCTCTTGCTGTCTTCGCGGCAATCTCTGCGTTCATAGGCCTCTTTCTTATACTGTACCATACGATTCTGCAGGCGCTTCTCGGTGCATTCATCATTTTCTTTGGCGTTCTCACCATGTCCGATACACTCCAGAGAACCCTAGGGATTTCCTCATTGAACCTCAGAGAAACACCAACTGAAGCAACGGGTCTTGTTGGTGTATTCGTCATAGGACTGAGTTATTCTCTCATGGCGGCTCCGTGCGCTGCTCCGTTGCTTTTCGAGTTGTTCTTCGTCTTTAGCACTCAGACAAATGCGCTGGTGCTTCTGTCCATGT
>JBHLPB010000265.1:0-3237 GCA_048939905.1 Promethearchaeota archaeon | reverse complement strand
AGAAGAAACCTGGCCGCAAGAAGCGAACAAGCAAGGGAGGAAGGAGCTAGAGTGACGTCTGGAAACCTGTCCCTTGTCGACCTCGAGCTGAAGACTCTGAAAGAGATGCGTAAGATCGCTTGGAATTTGGAGTCTGCAAACCAGGAGTCGATGTATCAGGCTGCTCAGGGCCTCTCGATGTATGATATCAACCGCACACTTCTTCCAAAAGCGATGACTCTTCTTAAGGCTGAGGACGTGTTCCTCCAGAAACTGGTGATTCGGACAGTAGGTAGGAATGTATACGGGGACTACATAAAGGAGTTCTTTGATGCTCTAGGCGGGATATCTCCAGCTGAACTCGCACAGGTTCTGATGAGCATTCGGGAGGCTTTCAAGGAGAACGGGTCCCCTGTTTCTTCAAGTGAACAGAAGCTTTGGGTAATGGCATTGGAGGGTCTTGGGCGAGAACACCAACCCGGGATACTTGAGCTTATGGCGACTTTGGGAACCACTGGTTTCAGATGGACCAAGAGAATCATCAAAGAGGACATAGAGAATCTCAATATCGGGGCTCTCGCGAGTATTCGTGAGTTTCAGGATAAACATCGTAATGCCCTGGTTGCGCTTCTCTGTGAGGAAGCTGCGAAGAGAAAGCGCGACTTGCTACCCTATATCGCGGGAGTTGTAGACAGTAAGAATGTTAGATTTCTGAGCGTCTTCCTTGGCGGGAAATGGAAAGAGCGTAAAGAAGTAGCATTTGGCATCGGAAGAGCAGGCATTTACACGACTTCGGGTATTGTCAGACAAGTACTGAACGATCCCGACTGGAGAGTCAAACAGGCTCTTCTAGAGAGCATCGATATCGCTGAGTCACGTTTCTCGAGTCTCCTGCGGATTCTGGAGATACTTGTGGTCGATTCTCACAAACGTGTCCATGGCTCAGCTCGTCGGCTTCTGCTAAGGCTAGGAACTGAGGCGTGTGCGAATTCGGATGTGACAACTCAGCGTGAGAAGCTGATGAAGCGCTTCAGAGACCAGCTGCTCAAGGCCGCTCCCTCGAACAAGGACATTGACGCCTCTTGGCTCGGGGTTGAAATCGCTGAAGACGGCGTGATTCCTTACATCAGTCCTGAAGACTCACAGGACACTACTCAGCCGGAACCTGTCGGCATAAGCGACTTTGCGCCACCGGAGAGGGACCTTCAGACAGCACTCATGATGAAGATGCTTGAAACGAAGGAGTCCTCCGTTGCGCCCCTCAAGATTGATGATTCTGACACTGCTGCAAAGCGCTCGCCGAAGCCCCGAAAAGCTCGCAAGAAGCTTCCTGCACCTGCAAGATTCCTTGGCCTAATGGACCGTCTCTCTGCAGATCTAGGGAAGGCGCTTCCTCTTGCCGTCATGCGGGTAAAGGCACCAGAGATTGAAATGTCTGAAAAGGAGTTTGACAAGGTCCTTGACCAGCTAGTGAAGGAAGGCACAGTGTATATGGTGGACAAGGAGACCGTCAGCCGAGTCGATATCTTGGCAGACTAGTAGTCAGAGGGAGCAAGCAAAGACTAATCAGCATGGTTCCGTTGCTTCTTCTCCACTTGGAGGTTGGCAGATGTCCGAACGTACTCTAATTCGGGGAGGACTCGTTGTCACAGGTGACACGAAAGGAACGGTTCACCCCGATGGTTACGTGCTCTTCGAAGGAAATAGAATTCTAGAAGTTGGATCGGGGAAACCTAGGGAGTCTGCTGGGAACGTTCTTGATGCCAAAGGTGGTCTTGTCATTCCTGGACTGGTAACAGCCCATACCCACCTGTACGGGATCTTGCTTCGAGGGGCGACACTCAATATTGACCCACCATCTGATTTCGCACAGATTCTACAGAGGGTATGGTGGCCGCTTGATGAGAAACTTACACTTGAGGATGCAAAGGCAAGTGCTCTCTCTGCCTCCGCTGACATGCTTAGAAACGGTTCCACATTCTTCGCTGACACCTATTCTGGCCCCAACTCAATCAAGGGGAGTCTGGATGTAATTGCTGACGGGGCCTGCCAGGTGGGCATCAGGTCGATGTTGGCCTTTGAGATGACTGAGCGTGATAGTCCCAAGGACGGACGAAAGGGTCTTACTGAGAACGTGAGGTTTGCCAAGCGCGCTAGCTCAGAGAGCTTGACCAACTTGATGGTCAGCGTACATGCTTCTTTTACCCTCTCAGATGAGTTAATCCAGAAAGCAGTGGAAGAAGCCCGAAGGCTTGACGTGCCGGTCACTATTCACACATCAGAAGGCCTAGTAGACTTGTACCATAACTTGGAACGGTACGGAGAGCGAACAGTTGAGCGTCTCTCTCGTTTGGGAGTCCTGGCACCGAGAACCGTCCTTGCACATTGTGTACACGTTGATGATATCGAGCTTGACCTGATTGCCCTGCATGGCGCGTCTGTGGCGCACAATCCGATGAGCAACATGTTAAATGCTGTCGGGACTGCGCCAGTCCCAGAGATGCTTAGGAAAGGTATTACCGTCGGCCTTGGAAACGATGGTTGGATCTATGACCCCTTTGAGAACATGAGATGTGCCTTGACTGTCCACCGACTGGCTACAGGGAATCCCAGTGTGATTGGTCCTGATGAGGTCTTTCGCATGGCTACACTTGATGGTGCAAGATGCTACGGACTCGAGAACGAGATTGGCAGTCTGGAAGCGGGCAAGCTTGCTGATATTGTCGTCCTTGATACTTCAAGGCTCCCGACCCCACTCACTCCAGAATCAGCGGTCGGTCACCTAGTGAATACGTTCGGAGGACGTGATGTGGCCACTGTCTTTGTTGACGGGGTTTCTGTTGTCGAGGAGGGTAGACTTGCCCTCATTGACGACGAAGAGGTTTCTCGTGTTTCGATGGAATCTGCTGAGAGCCTGTGGACTAGGCTTGAGAGTGACTGAAAGTCAGCCCAGACGGGTCTGAGTGACCTCTATCTAGAACCAAAAGTGTACCAGACACAAACCGTTTTCAGTAGGGAATCGAGGCCGAACATGATGCCATCTCCGAATCCAGATTTCACATACGGTGGGCCTATCTTCGACACCCACACTCACGCCGTCGATAATGAATCGTTGGACCTTATGGTTCGAATTCAAGAGAGATTCGGCGTTGAGCGAGCTGTGCTGATCTGCCATAGTCCTGGTGCCGTGAGATATGCCAAACGCGAATATCCGGGTCGTTTTGTCTATGCCAAGTACTTCTCAGGGGTTCAAAGATT
>JBHLPB010000264.1:0-3259 GCA_048939905.1 Promethearchaeota archaeon | reverse complement strand
ATTATCGAGGGAATCGATTGTGCATGCTATTGCACAACCCTTATGAACTCCCAACTCCGAAGTTGATGCGATTAAAAATGAGTACGCGGGACTCCCTGGCCAATCTCTTCAGCAAGGGGTTTGAGAATCCCTCCGACTTGCTCTGTTGTGCCTTTGGACTCAGGAGCACAGAGATTGACACCTACTTCGCGCTGATATCAGGACCGAAGACAGTGAAGGAAATCGCCTCTCGTATAGGACGGGATCGGAGCACTGTGCAACGTGTTCTCCCAAAACTCAAGAAGAAAGGCTTAATCGAGAGTGAGGAGCGGACCTTCGACAGGGGTGGATACTACCTTGTATACAGTGCGATTTCCACTGAGGAAGTGAGGGAGGAGATTCTTGCCAAACTAGAACACTGGTACGAAGAGACCAGAAGGTTCCTGTTAGATCCGTGGTCGGAGCCTCCAAGCTGAATACCTGTAGACGGGTGAGTGTACAATGAGGTCGATTCCACTTCAGCAGAACACTGTTGCTCTGGCAACCCTGGCAATGCTCGCCGCCCTTGGAATTGTTGTGAGGATGTTTGTCAGGATTCCTGTGATTCCCGGGCTGCTAGATCTCACTCCCGGATTCCTATTCTCAGAACTCGGTGGAGTCATAGGGGGTATACCAGGCGGCGCATTGGTTGGTACTGTTGTGGGTCTTGGAGGAGCAATGGCAGGAGGAGAGCCGCCGCTTCTTCCTATGATTGGTAACATCTGCCTCGGCGTGGGGACTGGATACGCAATTCATGTGCGGACGAATAGGGATAGTGCCGCCTATGCTACGATGGTTGTCCTTGGTGGTGGGATAGTCGGTGGGTTCATCCCTAGTATGACGATTTTCGCTGCTGTGACTGAGTCAATTGAGGTCACGTTGCTTTTTGCTACAATAGACATGCTACAGGCATTTCTGTGGGCGTTTGTCGCACTGCTGGTAGAGAGGACTCTTGTCCGACCATTGGTCGGCCACTACCTATATCCAGAAATGGAATCTTATGACTTGCGAGAAGTGAGGGAAGACCAATGACTGAAAGAACTGTGTCAATCGACCTTCAAAAGGACCTGTTCGGTGCCAATGAAGAGGCCGCAGCCCAGAACGCAGAGCTGTTCAGTAAGAGTGGCATTCAGGCATTCGACATTATGGGCTCTGTTGGAACAGGCAAGACCCAGCTCATAGAATCGTTATGTGAGAATCTTAAGGGGAAGTACAGGATTCTCATGGTGGCTGGTGACCTTGCCACCAGAATAGACGCCGATAGAGTCGCCGCTCATGGAGTAGATACAGTTCAAATCAACACGGGCACAGCATGTCATCTTGATGCTAGGATGTTGAGGGTCGCACTGGCAGATGTCGACCTCTCGGATTACAATCTGGTATTCATAGAAAACGTTGGAAACCTCATTTGCCCTGCAGGTTATTCCCTTGGTGTTGAGAAGAAGATTGTCGTGGTCAGCGTCACAGAAGGTCCGTATATGGTGAGGAAACATCCGCTGACAATCAAGAGAGCAGACATGGTAGTGATAAACAAGATTGACCTCGCGGAGGCAATCGGATTTGACATGGATGCCCTTGTCAGTGACGTTCGAGAAGTAGATGCTAGTATCCCCGTGCTCAAAGTCAGCTCCATGACAGGAGAAGGACTGGACGACCTAATTGGCGTCTTAGGACTCTAGTCATTGTCTTCGCTCTCTAACCGTGCAATGAGTGCCGATTTCACACCATCAATGTGCCCGGCACCAAGGACTGCCACAATCTTCCCTTTGACGTCTTCTAGGATTGTATGCAGGGCTCTTGCGACATAGAGGTCTCTCTGATGAATCAAGGCATCTGTAAGGCCCGGGAAATCGGACTCGAACTGAGTCATCAAATCCTCAATCACACCATCTTGCTTCAGCGCACTTAGGAGGTCTGTTCCTGAACCGTTCTCTATCTCCTTTGTCGCGTCGGGCATTAGGTTCATGAGTCTGTAGATTTCGTCGAGTGGCACCTTCATTATTGCCTGCATAGTCACTTGGATCGGTCTATCCACAAGGGCAATCTTCGCGCCTATCTCTTCTCCTTCTTTGATTGCCGCAAGCATCTCTGCGCCAACACCCGCTCCGGTCATCTCGCCTAAGCTCTTCTCAAGCGATGCTAGGTGCTGCATCAGATTCTGGACTGCATCACCTGTGGGAGGCGGTATCCGACTCTCCATTTCCTCGTCAGGGTTCATTAGCTGTTGGTATCTATCGTGATCAAGCTCGACCGCCACGACCTCCGGTTGAACACCCCTCACTGCCTCTCTTGCCCGCTCCACACTATCTTGGTCAGTATGAATCACTGATACGAAGACAATGCGATCCAAATCATCGGCCAACTTGCAGACACTCGACGCCGGACAGTGTCCATCCGTCTTTTCACTGTTTTGACTTGATTCCTGAGCCCTCTGGGTTTTCTAGTCATACAGTAAACGTGTACGTCAGAATCATCCTTCCAAGAGGTCATAGACTAAGTCTCTGCTATGCAGGAAGCTTTTTCATGAACGATACGTGTACTGCAGCCAGTTGTCTCAACTACGGGGGCTAGATAAGTTGAAGGCTGAACTGAATCGAACATTTGCGAAACTACTGAACCCTCGCATGAGTGCAGGACTCATAATGCTTCATTGCCTCCTCAATCCTCTTAAGGGGAAGCCCTTGGGTGCCGGAGAGGTACGAGAGGTAGTAGATCGTCAGATGAAAGAAAGGAAGGTCTCGAAGCAGTCAATCACGAACATTGCGCGCAGGCTTGAAGAGGCCAACATCATTGATAGAGAGAAGGGGTACTCCGTGAACTACGGATACCTAATCTCAATGTTGCTTCAAGTCATGATGGACATGTCCAGACGCATGGATGACCTTGAGGATGAGATCAGCAGTCTCAAGGAGTCAATTGGTACTCCAGCCTAGTCTGGAGGAATCGTTGTCGACACACGGTCAAGGTCGTTGAAGAACGCATTCAGAGCTCCCGCAGACACGTGAGGCATCAAGACTAGTCTAATCGACGAAGGGGCAGGAGATGTTACCATTCGCCAGCCCTTTCTCTCCATCTCTCTCACGACAACTTCCAACGGCACTTCTTTGCTCTTGATGCCAAGGATGTTCATGATAGGATCTATGGCCAGACTCAGCATCGGGTTATCTTCCACTCTCTCCTTCGCAAGCATAGTCCGATCCATGCAATCTCGGACTATTCTCCTATATCCCGCTCGTCCGAG
>JBHLPB010000263.1:0-3295 GCA_048939905.1 Promethearchaeota archaeon | reverse complement strand
ACGGAGGACCTCTTCAAGCAATGGGTGCATTATCTAGCTCACACCTTCAGTTCGATGTCAATATCGGAGTATTCTGCTAAGAAAAACCGGAATACTACTCTGGTATTACCTACTTTGAGCGGCCTTTCCTGCGTTTTCGTTTTCTGAAGGTCTTCAGAATCTGCGGTATGGATACCCCATGTTTGCTCAGTAATCTAGAGGTCTTCTCGAGTGTTGGTTGGCCGTTTTGTGCACCTCTCTCGGTTATGGTAAGAGCCGCAACAGCATTTCCGACATGAAGTGCTTGTTCAATGTTCTCTGATCGTGTCCACGCAGTAACGAAACCTGCTGCAAAAGCGTCGCCTGCTCCTAGAGTATCGACGGCCTGAACCTCAAATACTGGCGACCTACAGAATTCGAACCCATCAGTCGCCACCGCGCCCTGCTTCCCCCTCTTCACAACAACTATGCCCGGGATTGATTTTGCGAATGTCCTGAGAGCTCTCTCGTTGGGGCTGATTCCGAAATAGTCCTTTAACTCCCCTTGATTGAGGAATAGGAGGTCTGTCTGCTTCAGGATTGTTTCCATCTTCATTTCGCTAGCTGCTCTTCCCGGGTCAAAGGAGAAGATCACGCCATTCGTTGTGGCAACTTCAAGTGCCCTGGCAGCCATCATTGGGAAACCACCTGCGACGTGGACTACCCTTGCACTCGCAGCGTAGTCCTCATCCAGAATGTGCTTCTCCAGAAACCGATTTGCGCCCGGTTCTGCGACAACTAGTCGTCCTCTGTCAGGCTGTTGCGCGACGAAGAATATTCCAGTTGGCTGCTTCTCTAACACAAGAACACAGCTAGTGTCCACGCCTGCATCTGAAATCTCTTTCAGGGCCTGCTGCCCGTAGAAATCGTCGCCCACGCAACCGACCATTCCTGTCTTGACACCAAGCCGCGCCGATTGAGTAGCGAAGTTCGCCGCAGACCCTCCGAAGGAGATGAACCCATTCCTACTGATTGCATGTTCATTTCGCATCGGAAGCTTTGACACTTCCATGTGAACATCAACATTGATTCTGCCTATGGCGACAATCTCACTAACCACTTCTATAGCCTCTTAGACGATGAGTGCCAGTATGCCTTTCTGAGCATGAAGCCTGTTCTCGGCTTGGTCAAAGACAACCGAGTGCTTTGGATCATCCATTATGTCGGAAGTCAACTCCTCATCTCTGTGAGCAGGCAAACAATGCATGACAATTGTGTCGGGCTTTGCTCTCTCAACAAGGGTCCTATTGACCTGAAACGGCATCAGTGAGTCTTCCTTCTCTTTCTCTCTCTCTTGACCCATGCTGAAGAATGTGTCAGTGTAAATCACATCTGCATCCTTCACTGCAGCGGCCGGATCATTGACAATCTCGACAGTAGTCTTGTATCTCTTGCTGAGGGCATCAGTTCTTTTCACTATGTCCTCGGAGGGAGTGTAGCCTTTCGGTGACCCAATAGTTACATCCATTCCCATGATTGTACATCCTTGCATGATGGAGTTACTCACATTGTTGGAATCCCCAACATAGGCAATCTTCAACCCCTCTAGTCTCCCCTTGTGTTCTTCAATGGTCATCATGTCAGCCATGATCTGGCATGGATGGTTGAAGTCGGAGAGTCCATTGATCACAGGGACGGTCGCATTCTCTGCGAGCTCAACAACCTCATTATGCCCGTAGACACGCGCCATTATTACGTCACAGTATCTGCTAAGTACCTTGGCCGTATCTGCGATGGTTTCCCCTCTTCCGAGCTGAGTACCACTTGGCTGAAGATAGAGTGCATGCCCTCCAAGCTGAGTCATTCCCACCTCAAAGGAAACGCGTGTTCTAGTTGAGGACTTCATGAAAATCATGGCCATTGATTTTCCCTTTAGAATCTCGTGCGGCTGATCTTCCTTCAGCTTCTTCTTGAGATCATGTGCCTTGTCAAGTAGGGACCTGAGCTCAGGTCTCTTGAAATCTGCAAGATCGACGAAGTTTCTACCTAATAGACTCACACTGACAACCTCTGATGACTGAATGGACAACAGGTTTCTGATTGAGCCGGGTAATAAAACTGTCCACCATTGTATTAGTCTGCCACAAGCCTCTGGGCAAACCACTCTGGCTCGAATCTCTGGAGGTCGTCGTAACCCTGTCCCACTCCTACATACAGAACAGGTCTGCCAGTGACGAATGCCACAGACAATGCTGCACCTCCCGATGGATCTGCATCAACCTTTGTCAGTATCGCGCCATCTATCCCTATTGCGTCATTGAACTCTCTTGCCTGTGAGAGAGCATCATTTCCTGCGAGGGCGTCGCCCACGAAGATCTTGAGGTCGGGCTGAGTGACCCTCGCTATCTTCTGCATCTCAGCGATCAAGTTCTTGTTACTCTGCATTCTCCCCGCGGAGTCAATCAATACAACATCAATGTGCTTGGCGCGTGCATGGGCAATAGCATCGTATGCTACGGCTGCTGCATCAGATCCATACTGTTGTTTGATTACTCTAATCTCAAGATTGCTAGCATGACGTTCAAGCTGTTCGATGCTGCCAGCACGAAATGTATCACCAGCGGCGATGACTACCGAGAAATCCTTCTTCTTGAAGAAACTGGCTAGCTTGGCCAGAGTCGTGGTCTTTCCGGTCCCATTCACACCTACAAAGAGAATGACCGTTGGTTCCCCTTTGGATTTCTTTGCAGAGGCAAACTCAAACGGATCCAAGGGGTGCTTTGGCGTCAGCACTTCCAGAACCGACTCGTAGATTGCCGTTCTGAACAGCTTTCCGGTGTTTTCGAGTCGGCCTGTCCTTTTACCAATGAGCTTCTCCTTGGTGAGGTTGCAGATGTGCTCGGCAACCTCCACAGCTACATCATTCTGTATGAGTACCATCTGAAGCTCCCATACAGCATCTGCAAGATTCTTCTCATTCAACTCCTTAGTGGTGGCCTTTGTCACAGCAGAATCAACCGCACCTCGGAGCTTCTCAAACACTCTATTGGGCCCCCTGAGCTTGGATTTGCTCAGCAATCTGCCTCATCTGCGCCTCCAGTACGGCTGAGCGATTCACCATCTTCTCATGCTCTGCCACTAGCGCCTCATACCGTTTTCCTAGACTCTCAACGGCCTGTTCCACTCCCTTCCTTGCCTCCTCAAGGCTCTGCTCTATTCTGACGCCACTTCCAAGAGCTCTTGTGACCTCAGTAGGGTTCACAAGTTTCGCCTGCACAAAGACACTCCCTCCCACATTCATGAGAACTTCCTCGTTCTCCTCCTTGCTCTCCAACTC
>JBHLPB010000042.1:0-13518 GCA_048939905.1 Promethearchaeota archaeon | reverse complement strand
ACATCCTGTATGCTTCAGACATCAGCGATGGTGACCTTTCTGGCTACGATATGATTGCGATTCCTGGAGGTTGGGCCGGTACGTATAATGTGGACCTTGCGGGAGCTGGAATAACTGAGATTCGGACTTTTGTCGGAAACGGCGGAGCATTCTTCGGAGTGTGTGCCGGAGCCTACTTTGCATGTGACAAGTTGCAGTGGGAAGGCGGCTTCCTCGAGTATCAATTGGACCTCTACGATGGTTACGGAATAGGTCCCGTAGATGAAATAGCTGCTTGGCCGAACTATGCCATGGCTGAGATTGTGATAAACACGACATCTCCTCTCATTGATCTATCAGGAGAGCCAGCTAACCATTCCGTAATGTACTATGGGGGCCCATGGTTTGACACGACCGACCAAGAGGGAATCCACACCCTGGCCTCATACGCAGCAAACAACAAGTCTGCGATGATTGCATTCGAATATGAGGAAGGAAGAGTGTTTCTCTCCGGTCCTCACCCAGAGTGGGAAGAGGACTCAAACCGGGATAACTGTTCGTGGGAGAATGAGTTTGATGATCAGGGCTCCGAATGGGATATGATGTTGTCAGTTGCCCTTTGGTTGGTTGAGAATCACGCAGCAACTACGGAAACAACCAGCCGTACCGATGGTTCCGCGCCTCCCCCCGACCCGTTTGGGGTCTCCCTAATTGTGATTGGTGCTACCGGAACCACAATAGTTCTACTGTTCTATGTCAAGGATAGTGTAAAAGGAGTCTAGAGATGACGATGTTCATTAATGGGCATTCATGAACATAGTTGTAGGATGGATTTTTATCGGTGTACACCCTAATCTTCGAGAATCATCCTTAGGGTGTGAAAAGAGTGAAGAGAAGGAACGAATTACTTTCACTGCTTTTCATCGGTTTTTTTGTTGTCACCTTGGTGTCATTCGCGCCGCTTGTGGCTGCAGAAACGACTGAAGAAGAGCAACTAAACAAGATAGTCATAGGCATGTTTGAACAGCCTGACTATCTCGGTCCGATGATGGCAGGATCAATCGCGGCCTGGGAGTTCCTCAATTGGATGTACGATCCGGTCATTCGATGGGACGACGACTGGGGCATAAAGGGAGGTCTTGCAGAAAGTTGGGAATGGGCTGACAACGGCACACAACTGACACTCCATCTGGTGCACAACGCTACGTGGCATGATGGAGTTCCGTTCACTTCAAAAGATGTCAATTGGACACTATTCACGTGGACATGGCTGGGTTGGTGGGTTGCTCAGACTCCTCGCATAGACCATAGGAATATCCGATGTCCTGATGACTACACTGTCGTTCTCAATTTCGTTGAGAATGGCTATGAGGATATCGCAGCCTATCAAGCTGCTCCGCCCTACTGGTATTGGAGAGGAGGATATGACAATACTTCTGTGGAGGTCAATAAGGAGGCTTTCTTGACCGGCCTCACGTATGTGCCTATACTACCTGCACATCTCTGGGATCCCTTAATGTGGCGTCATCCTGTATGGGGAGCGCCGATAGGTCCCCAGTGGACTCCTGGCGGCGGTACCGGATATGGAGTCACCGATGAGAATGGGACTTGGGTCTACTATGGATATTGGGCCTACTACAATTGGGATGGGATCTCTTGGGCCACAGTCATTCCACCATACGAACGAGAGGACATCGGGACGGGTCCATTCATCCTTAAAGAGTATGAAATTGGCGAATACGCCATCTTTGAGGGTAATGATGACTATCACTGGGGAGCACCAGCAATTGACAACTTGACGGTACTCTTCTACACATCTGTTGAAACAATGACTCAGGCAGTTAATGCTGGTGAGATTGATTTCTGTGAAACGACTGCCAACTTCATTGAAACAGGGACCTTTGGTCCCGAAGTGACAATCAACGAAGTGAGCTCACTAGGATGGGAAGCCCTCCTAATCAACCAAGACTATACATGGGCCAATGACACTGACGTCTTCGCTCTCCGAGAACCTTCGGTGAAGGTTGCGATAAATCAAGCCGTCAACAAATCAAAGATAGTAGATGTTGCCTATCTCGGACACGCGAGAGTCGCAGACTCTGTGATTCATAGTGAACTCAAATGGCACGATCCCACAGTCGTGAAACGAGATGTTGGAATAACCGAAGCCAAAGCAACATTGGAGGCTGATGGCTGGGTTCTGAATGCTGAGGACGTCTATGAGAAGAATCTAAATGGTTCTGCGAAGACACTCACATTCACACTGAAGTACATGACCGGCAACCCAATTGAACTCAGCAAGGCACAGTTGATAGAGGCCGATCTTGAGGCTGCTGGCTTTGACATCACCCTTCAAGCGCTGGACGTAACCACCTACACTGCAGACCTATTTGCCTACGAATTTGACCTGTGTCTTGCATACTGGTCGCAGATTGGAGATCCGAATAGCATGGCACAATACATGACCTCGACGAGCTGGATCAATCCAACTGGACTAAATGTACCCAGAGTCGATGAGATATACAAGGAGCAACAGCTTGCTACAGATACTGCACGTGAAGATCTCATAGACGAGATGCAACAGCTCATCTACGATGAGGCCAGCATTTGTGTCTTAGCCGAGATTAGCGACATCGAGATCTACCGAAATGACAGGTGGGAGTTTCCGAAGGCCGACTGGCTGAGTGGCATCCTATCGATGTGGAACTGGGAGTCCTGGCTTGGTGCCACACCTATACCTCCTGTAGGATTTCCAATCCCAATGGAACTCTTGGTCATTGCAGGTGCCGGAGTATTGGTTGTAGTCGTAGTGCTGGTGTATACGAGATCAAGAAGGGGTTGAGTGGCGAAAGTAAAGGAGTAAGAACAGGCAGAAACAACTGTCTGTTCTTCCCAATCTTTTTTCTGCATCTTTGAGATGGATAGATGAGTTGATAGATTATGGGACTGAGAGGGACTGTGGCAAAGAGGATAATTCAAGCAGTTATCACCATATTCATCGCATTGTCAATTGACTTTGTGTTCTTCCATATGCTTCCCGGAAATCCAGCATCACTTCTTGCAGGGAATCCTAACATTGGTGAACTCGTAGAGGCCAGAATCATAGCTGAGTTTGGCCTCGATCAACCGCTGCATATCCAATATGGTCTCTTTGTCGTTAACTTCCTCTCTGGCAATCTCGGGGTATCATTCCATTTCCTGGTTCCCGTACAAGAGATAATCTTCTCGAGACTTCTGAACACACTCATTCTTGTGTTTCCAGCAACAGTCATCTCCATAATCACCGGCATCTGGATTGGCAAGAGAGCAGCTTGGAAAAGGGGTGAGAGGGAAGATGTAGGCGGTCTTTTGATTTCCTTGGTGACCTACTCCATCCCCTCATTCTGGCTCTCAATGTTCTTCATCATGCTGTTCTCAGTCAATCTTCGCCTGTTTCCATTGACACCTTGGAATCCAGATACAGGTCCGCAGGACCCCCTAGGTTTCATGACCAATATGGTTGCTCATATGATGCTACCTTGGGCCGTCTTATGGATTGCTTTAATCGGCTTCTTTGCATTGATTATGAGGAGCTCACTCCTTGATGTTCTAAGTGAGGACTATATGATAACCGCGAAGGCAAAGGGGCGAACTGAGGACGAGCAGCTCAATAAGGAGGCGGTCCCAAATGCAATGATCCCTGTGGCAACCATAATAGCTCTCAACATTGGGGCCACTGTTTCAGGAGCTCTGCAGGTTGAAGTTGTGTTTTCCTATCCTGGAATTGGAAGGCTGCTTTGGGATGGAATACTCTACAGAGACTACCCATTGTTGCAGGCAACATTCTTCATGATCACTGTAGTGATTATTGCTGCGAACTTGATTGCAGATTTCTTGTATTATGTGCTCGACCCGAGAATCCGAATTGGAACTGAAATCGTGATATCTGAGGAGACTGATGATTCCTATCTCAGACGCTTTCTACAACCATTCCGATTGCTGCTGTTCTTCATCGTTCTTCTAAATCTGGGTGCATTGCTTGCCTATCCTAGCTATCTTGGCCTTACAATAGGTGTCAGCATTATTGTGTTTAGCCTCATGAGATGGAGATCAGTTGGACAGCAAATTCTTGATCGTCTTAGATCGTACTCTGCATCAAATCTGGTATTCCTGTGGAAACACCACAAGTTCAGGCTTGTTAGACATCTCTCGCTGCTAGTCCTTACCATCAATCTACTTGTACTCATCCCAATCGTTCTACTGAATGTGTATGGCTTTGACTGGACTCTATCATGGGGTCTTGCATTCGTAGGAATTGAGGAGTTCACTCCATGGATTGGACTTCAGGGAGTATCCTACTTAACCATGCTCCTCTTCTCGATAGTAACTCATCCTAGTCTAGTGCAGGTATCACTTGCGCTAATATTGGTCAGCTGGATTCTTGGAAGAAGAACCAAGACAGAAGGAATGCTTCGTCAGTATATCGCCACCCCTCTGGGACAGGTTGGAACAATGCTTGTAGCGTTCTTTGTGGGTCTTGCCATCTATGGTGAGATAATAGCACCGTATAATCCAGAGCAACATCTTACTGGATTGCCATATAGACGACCAAGTCCTTTGCCCCTCGATCAGCTTCTGCTACTCTCTCTGAGTGTTGGCATGCTGACTGCGGGCATCGCCATACATGTTTTCGTTCACGTAAAGAAGAAGACAAAGACTCCCAGCGCCTTCAACCGAACTCTGCTCAGTCTCGTACTTGTCGCTCTGGGGCTCGTGTTAGGATATCACTCTCTTATTGAATCTCATGTCCCTGGAATTATCACTTCTTCGTCTGTCGCCCTGATCGGGTTCTACTTGCTGGCAGGAGTACTTCAACCACTGAGGGCAAGGATCGGTGATATGAGAGAGTCGCTCTTGTCATCTCTGTCTCGCAGCTTGATAGCATTTGGATTAGTCATCTTCGTAGCATCAGTGATGTTGGTTATCACAGGAAATCCAACTCGCTACCCCGGATTCCACATTCTGGGTACAGATCAACTTGGAAGAGACGTCTTCAGTCAGATGGTGATTGGGGTGAGGATCACCTTGGTCATAGGTTTCGTTGCAACAGTAATCACTATGTCCATTGGAACTCTGACAGGACTCATTTCCGGTTACTACGGCGGTCTTGCGGATTCACTTCTGATGCGACTGACGGACATCTTCTTTGTCATTCCTGCCCTGGTGATAATGATAATCCTCGCAGCCATACTACCCCCTTCAGTCTACACGCTGATCTTCGTGATCGGAATCTTCTCGTGGCCATCTACTGCCAGAATCGTTCGAGGGCAAGTACTATCAATCAAAGAACGCGCCTATATTGAGCGGATACGGTCTGTAGGTGGTAGTGACGTCTATATCATGGGCAAACACATTCTTCCTGCTGTAGCCCCTCTCATAGTGGCAAACACAGTTCTTGTGACTGCATATGCAATCCTCTCAGAAGTGGTTTTGGATTTCTTTGGACTGGGTGATCCAAGTATGATAAGCTGGGGCACAATGCTCTATCAAGCCTTTGGAGCTGGGGCAATGTCCAGCAACCTCTGGTGGCTGGTGTTTCCCCCAGGCATAGCGGTAGTAGTTCTTCTAATGGGCGTGTCGATGGTTGGCTACGCTATGGATGAGATTGCAAATCCAAGGCTAAGGAGGAGGTAGATACAGGTTGACAGAATCACAAAGCGAGGTTGTCATGGAAATCAAGGAGCTTGGTATCTCATACATTACCAAGCAAGGAAAAGTAAGGGCAGCAGAGGATGTCAGCTTCAAGATACATTGTGGAGAGTTTGTAGGACTTAGTGGCGAGTCAGGTTGCGGCAAGACGACAACTGCATTGGCCGTGATGCACCTGCTTCCTAAAGAGGGTATCATTGAGGGTGGAGAGATACTCTTCAAGGGCAGGAATATTCTGGAGTATACTGATGATGAGGTGCTCGAGTATCTCTGGCGTGATGTGTCCATGATATTTCAAGGAGCAATGAACGCTCTCAACCCAGTTCATAAGGTAATCGACCAAATGACAACTGCAATTAGGATTCACGAAGATGTTTCTGAAGAAGAGGCCAGGGAGAGGTCACTTGAGCTGATTGATTCCGTAGGAATCGATGTTTCACGAGCTGATGGGTATCCACATGAGATGAGTGGGGGGATGAAACAGCGCCTGATGATTGCCCTTGCTCTAGTCTGTCATCCAGCACTCGTGATAGCAGACGAGCCAACCACTGCGCTCGATGTCATGGTTCAAGCCCAAATACTTGAGCTTCTGAACCAACTCAGAGAACGAACAAGCCTATCTCTACTTCTTATCACGCATGATTTGTCTGTGATTGCTGAAACGTGTGACAATGCAATCATCATGTATGCTGGACGTATTGCGGAAATGGGGACAACAAAGAAGATCTTCTCTGAGCCAGAGCATCCCTATACGATGAAACTGATTTCGTCATTCCCTAGTGTTCTGACAGAGAAAGGAATCGATTTCATTCCTGGCAATCCTCCCGACTTGATCAATCCTCCCTCAGGATGTCGATACCATGAACGCTGTGACTATGTGATTGATAGGTGTCGTCACGAGGCCCCTCCTCTGGAGGATGAGCAGGGTCACAAAGTCGCTTGTTGGAGGAGGCATGATATCTGATGTCCGATGTGGTATTAGAAACCAAGAATATCAAGAAGTATTTCACCATAAGAAGTGGCCTATTCTCATCGATATTCTCAAGGCGGGAACCCACCTACATCAGAGCGGTGGATGGTGTGGACCTCAGCATAGAAAGGGGCGAGGTCTTTGCCATAGCCGGGGAGAGTGGTTGTGGCAAAACGACAATGGCACGTTTGATTGTGCAGCTTGAACAGTTGACAGATGGGCAGATTTGGTTTGATGGTGTTGAAATCTCTGCACTCAAACCTTCTGAGTTCAAACCATATAGGCGTAGAATTCAGATGATTTTCCAAGACCCCTATGGTTCACTGAGTAACAACATGACGGTCGCAGAGATAATAGCTGAACCTTTGAAGCTGCACAAGATCTGCTCCAGCATTGAAGAAGAAGAAGAGTTGGTTATCCGAACTCTGGAGGATGTCGGTCTTCGTCCAGCCTCTGACTTCGTGGATCGGCTACCTCATGAACTGTCAGGCGGACAACGACAGCGAGTTGCCGTAGGAGCTGCTCTTGTGCTTGGTCCAGACCTATTGCTAGCAGACGAACCTGTGTCAATGCTTGATGTGTCGATGAGAGGTCAGATTCTCAAGCTGCTGCTTGAGCTGCGAGAAAGGAAGGGAATCACTATAGTGATAATCACCCACAATCTCGCAGTGGCCAAGCAAATATCCAGTCGCATCGCCATAGCCTATCTGGGAGAGATTGTTGAAACCGGTGAAACAAGACTGATTATAGACAATCCAAAACATCCGTATACGAAAGCGCTTCTATCGGTCGTACCTGTTCCTGAAATCGATGCAGAGCGTGAAAGAATACTCTTGACCGGTGAAACTCCAAATCCAGTCAATGTGCCTCCAGGATGTAGATTTCATACCCGGTGTCCCTTTGCTAAAGACAAGTGCAGCGCAGAGGAACCAAGTCTCACTACTCTTCCAGATGGTCGTAAGGTCGCGTGCCACGACGTGGGAGTAGATTCGGAATAGTCCGAGTCACAACCATGCTGTTCAAAGATGTTCACATGTGTTGGGACTCCTTTTCTACGTGTTCACTCAGCATTTGAACTATCATAGGTGGACGTGAATGGTTGATGGGCAAAGAGATTGAGGCGCTTAAGCAAGCTGTAGTTGACGGTGATGAGGTTGCAGTTCCAGCCTTAACGAGGAAAGCATTGGATGCAGGCATTAGTCCCATCGATATACTGGAGAACGGAATATCTGATGGGGCTCAGATTGTGGGCGAACAATTCGAGAAGATGGAGATCTTCCTGACTGAGCTAATGCTCTCTGGCGAAGCAATGATGGCCGGTTTGGAAGTGGTTCTTCCACACATCAAGGCTGAGGATGTCCCTCAAAGGGGCAAGGTTGTTGTTGGTACTGTCCGAGGAGACATTCATGAGATTGGAAAGAACATCTTCAAGTCACTCCTTGTCGCCAACGGATTCGAAGTGAGTGACATAGGTGTTGATGTTCCCACTTCGAGATTCGTTGAGGAGGCGGAGAAGATCAAGGCGGACATCATCGCGGTATCGGCACTGATGACATCGACTCTTGGCGGGCAAAAGGATGTGATTGACTTTCTCGAACAGACTGGCGACCGCGGCAAATACATCGTAATGGTTGGCGGCGGCCCCACAAATCAAGAATGGGCAGACGAGATAGGAGCAGATGGGTTTGCTGAAACCGCTCCTGAAGCTGTGAGAGTGGCAACTAGACTCATTGAGGAAAGGAGGAGCTAGGATTTGATTCCCATAGTCGAGATAACAAACCGAGCTCTCGATGGAAAACCCATTCTAGAGAAGGATTACGACATACGAGTGTTCTCTCCCAGAGTGAGAGAGTTGGTCAAGGAGCACGGGATAGTCTATGATTCCGAAACTCTCGTCCCCTCAGATGATGGTCTGGCCGACTCGATATTCAAGGCTGCAATTGACTTGATCTCCGATGTGGGTGTCTACTGCAAGGACACTGAGAGGATTATCGCCTTTGATGAGAAAGAAGTCAGAACTGAGATCAAGACCTCATTCGATCGTGCGGTATTGGGAGAGGGGATGGAACAGCGGACCCTGTTGCCTAGAAAGCCCGAATCGGAGGAGATACCGTGGATCTTTGCTGGAGCTGGAGGAGTAACAGTATCGGATGAGAATATCTTCATGCGTCTTGTGGAGAGTTATGCACGAATGATACCCATAGCGAACGCGATAACTACTCCCTGCCTACTGTCTGTGGATGGTGCCACCATACGAGCCAAGTCGCCGCTCGAGATTGAGGGCTCGATTCGGACTGTTAAGCTTGGAAGAGAAGCTCTCAGGAGAGCAGGAAGGCCAGGGCTTCCAATCATGAATGCGATTGGGACTGCTGAATCCGCAATTGCATTGGCATCAGGGCTCCATCCTGATTTCGGATTGAGAAAGACAGATGGTTATATGATTGCGGAGCTTGCCGAGCTCAAGACAGATCTGGACCTGTTGAATCGCGCTGCTCTCCTGCAATCGCTGAATGTTCCAATCGCGGGTATCTATGGCCCCATTTATGGAGGCTTTGCAGGGGGCGCAGAGGGCACTGCAGTAACCAGCACCGCATTCCATATCCAAGGGATATTGACATACGGTGCTTCTTGGACACTTTGCTTCCCGATTCACATCAAGTATACGTCGAGCTCTTCTCCTGAACTCATCTGGCTATCCAGTGCGTATGCACAAGCAGTCAGCAGAAACACCAAAGTCCCAGCTCTATACTACAACTACACAGCAGCCGGCCCATGCACTGAGATGGTCCTGCAGGAGTTTGCGGCGGAGTTCATAGCAGCAGTGTCCTCGGGCGCGTCAATTGAAACTGGAGGCGTGGCCAAGGGCAAGTACTTTGACTATCTCACACCCATTGAGCCAATGTTTGCCTCAGAGGTCGCATACGCCGCGGCAGGCCTCAAGAGATCTGACGCAGATGAAATCGTCAAGAAGATAGTCCCCAAGTTCATCGACAAGGTGCCAGATCCACCAAGAGGGAAACGATTCCAAGACTGTTGTGATCCCGTGACAGGAAAGCCGTCTGATGAGTGCTTCGAAATCTACAATCGGGTCAAGTCTGAGGTTGCTGATCTTGGTATGGAGTTCCTATATTGAAGTGGGAAAGTTCCAGAGAAAGAATCGTGCAGCGGACAATATCTAATACTTCCTTCCGACCTCGGGCTTCTCTCCTACATAGAGGACAGCAGATGTCACACCTTCCTCACGAGTGAACTCATCGATGTTCTCCATGGTGAGCAATGCACGTAGGAGCTTCACCCCCATGTCTTTCATGAGAGAGGTTCGAGACCTCATCTGCACCCTCACAAGATCTCCCTCGCTGCGTACGTCACACTTCTCCAGCAGTCCGAAGGATGTCACCCCGACTCCGGCCCTCCTAACACGCTCGAGTACACTGTTCGGAGCTCCTGAATCCACTGGGTCTATGTGCTCCATGAAGTTCCTGACACCTACAACCGTCCTCTCATCCAGAGCATCGCCAATGTTGTGTGCCGCCAGCCATTCAAGCAGAGATGGATTCAAGGTGATAGCGCCATCTTGGCCAGCCTTCAGCAAAAGAGCCTCTCTACGATTGTCCCACATCTTGCGAACTCTTTCGTCACGTATCGCCTTCTTCGCCTCGTATTCATGCATTTCAACCCACGTGATACTAATCTTACTGTCTGCCACGATCTCAGCATCTACTGTGTAGCCAGCTTCATCCCATTCAGCGAGGACCATGGCGAGAAGGATTTCTGGCTGCTCGCTCAACAACTTGGCGGTAGCTAGCACTGTCTTTCTTTCAGGATTGATTTCAAGGGACCGGAACAAACCCATTCGCTCAAGAAGCTTGATGTTGCTGACAAATGAATCGAATGTGTTCTTCCACATCTCTTGTGGAACAGTTCCCAAACCTCGCAAGAGCCTCGTCTGTTCTGCGCCTATCTTTCTTAGTTGTGTCACTAGGTCTGCCGATCCGCGACGTGAACAGCCAAGGTCTGCCAGAACTGACAGCATCCGTGAACTTACAAGACCCATGTCAGCCGAGTCAATAAGCGACCTTCTCAGGTTAGAAACCTCCATTGCTTCACACTCGTCGCAACTGGGAATATCCTTCCTCTTACTGAAGAAATCGACAGCCTCTTCCAAGACATCATTCACGCGACCGGTTTCTCCGGCTAGTTCTCTTAGTGTTTCTCTTGTACGAGCTGAGATTGTGGTATGTAGATGAACTCGAGTCGCTGTAGACCTGCGGGTTCCACCTGGAACACTTCTCCCTGTATGTTCCTGCATGAACATCATCCCTCATGGAATGTTCACAATAACGTAGTGCCTAGAAACTCGTGAACATAAGTATTCCTAACCACGATTGTTTCCAACAGGTGACAGGAATGGGGAGTCCACACGTAGGGCAAAGGACTTTTCAGGCGCCGGGGTGGAAGGCAAGGCGAGGTCTCCGATATGGGTGACAAGAAGCTAGTAGGAGTAGTCACAAGGTACTTCGCGAAGATAGGCGTTGCTGCAATAATGCTTGAGGACACACTCAAGGTAGGGAACATGATAAGCGTCGAAGGAACTACAACGAGCTTTGAGCAGAATGTGGCCTCCATGCAGATTGACAGGGCGGATATTCAAGTAGGAGAAGCAGGGCAAGAGATTGCCATCAAGGTCAACGACAGAGTAAGGGAGAAAGACAAGGTCTATCTTCTAGACTAGTCCAAGAAGCGCAAAAAGCTTCACAGCAAGAGTTATTGACCAGTCGACGGATGGGCCCACCGGTAATGACCCTGAGAGAGCACCATTCGGCATGTGCATTGAATTGTCCAGACATATGCGCCTTCATGGTTGAGGTTGATGAAGGTAGAATAGTGCGATTGAAGGGGGATCCTAACCACCCATACACTCTGGGCAGATGCTGCCCAAAGGGCTATGGCCACGTCCTGCGGATGTACTCTGAGGATCGACTCCTATATCCGCAAAGAAAGCAGAGCGACGGTACTTTCAGGAGAATCAGCTGGACTGATGCATTGGATGAAATCGCGCAGAGGATGCACAGCGCGAAGAAGACGGATGGGACGGAGTCAGTCGGGATCTACTCTGGCTCGGGCAATGACGGAATGGCACCTAGATACGCAGCCAGATTCGCTAACGCGTTTGGAACAAGGATGATTCCCGGAATTGTTGAGATATGTTTTGAGGGAGCATATGAGGGGGCGAGATTCAACGTTGGACCGTTTCCCCCTCATGAGCTGAGTGATTGGGCAAATTCGAAGTGCATCGTGATATGGGGCACTAACAAGTTCGAGTCCAGCATTCACAGCAAGAAAGTCATTCAGGCGGCTGTTGACAACGGCGCAAAGCGGATTGTGATTGACCCCCGAAAGACCCCTCACGCAAAGATAGCGGACATCTATACCACCATCAGACCAGGCACTGACGGAGCCTTGGCTCTCGGGATAGCCAACGAGATCATAACTAGAAACTTGCACGACAGGGAGTTCGTCGAGAATCACGTTCATGGGTTTGAACAGTATAGGCAGCGCGCGGCAGAGTATGACAAGAAGCGAGTAAGCGAGATTACCTGGGTTGATGTCAACACGATTGAGAATATCGGCATCACATTTGCCACTCATGGTCCGGCACTCATAACGACAGCGCCGGCTGGTATGAATCACTATGATAACGGCACGTGGGCCGCAAGAGCAGTACACAGCCTTCTGGCCATCTGCGGATACTTGGGAGTTTCCGGCGGTGGATTCCAGTACCTTTCATCAGACAATAGTCCTTTCGACGGCAGAGCTGTGACCTTGGACCACCTACCAGACTTATCGATACAACCCGTTGTCCCATCTGGCACCTACATTCCGGAGTATGTCCTCAGCCAATCCGAGAGCCCTCTCAAAGTGCTTGTGATTCAAGCTGCGAGTCCGATGACTCAGTGGCCTAACACCAACAAGGCGCTGCGTGCACTGGAGAAGATACCGTTCAAGGTCTGCATTGATCTGGAACTTACCGACACTGCGAAACTCTGCGACATTGTGCTTCCGGCCACCTTCATCTTTGAGCATGACAATGTTGTCCATAGTGAGCTTCACAGGATAGTTCAGTATGCACCCAAAATCGTGGAACCTCTTGGAGAGGCGAAGCACGAACTTGAGATCTGGACAGAACTTGCTGAGAGGTTAGGAATCGGAAAGCACTTTCAGATTACTGAGCTCGACGCAATCAAAGCCGTGCTGGATTCAGATGACTGTAGGGACATCACTCTGAAGAAGCTGAAGAAACACCCTGAGGGGCTCCGTACGCGTAGTCCATCAATACCATTTGCCAGTCGAGTCTTTGCTACGTCAAGTGGCAAAGTAGAGCTCTACTCTTCCGAGTTGGAAGAACAAGGTCATGATCCTCTGCCCTTCCACGTCGAACCCTTCGAGAGTCCAGTTTCTACTCCGGAGGTCTTTGAGGAGTACCCCCACATTATGATAACTGGCAGGCTACGGGATAGGCTTCACTCCCAGTATACTACTCTCGAAGTAGGTGGTAGAGTCAAGAGTTACTCTCACTGCACGACGTGCAAGAAGTGCGTAGAAGAGTGTCCCGATGATGCAATCACCATGATCAGTCCAAGCCCCAGCCTCTTACAAAACGGAGCAACTGATGAGTCGGGAACTCAAGCGAAGATGCGTGCCAAGCTGGGATCACTAGTAGACGGGCTTGCAGTAACAATGTCTGAGAACCCTATTTCAATCCCAGAAGAGATCACCACACTTCTAGTTCCGGAATGGGACATAGCAGAGTGCATTGGCTGCCGTGACTGCGAACTTGACGTTTGCCCATACGACGTTGTCACTGAAACAATAACCATGCC
>JBHLPB010000041.1:0-13524 GCA_048939905.1 Promethearchaeota archaeon | reverse complement strand
TCACGCAATCAGGAATACCCAGACCTTGTTCTGGTTTCTCAGAATTCTTCTAGATTCATTAGGGTGAGTGGGGCAAGCCCAGTAGAACTTCTCGGTGACGTGAGGCATGATCCCTATGGAAACACAGAACCATTGGGAACAGCACCCTACTCAAAGGTCGTACCGGGAGCTATCCATGAAGCGCATGAGGGAATTCTCTACATCGATGAGATATCGGCCCTAGGAACCCACCAGAAACACCTTTTGACTGCAATGCAGGATGGCTTCTATCCAATTGTGGGCCACAACCCAAGCAGCTCAGGTGCGGCTGTGCGTGTGGATGATGTGCCGTGTGACTTCATTCTGTTTGCTGCATGCAATCTTGAGGATGTGCTCAAGATACTTCCTCCCTTGAGATCACGGATACGTGGGTATGGATATGAGGTGATGCTTAACTCGTGGATGGAGAGGACAACTGAGAATGCCAATGCCCTCGTTCGATTCATGACCCAGACAGTAGTAGAGGACGGTAAGATACCGCATCTTGCTGCTGAAGCCGCTGAGAAGGTCTTACAGGCTGCAAAGAGTATGGCCCAGAGATTCGATGGAGAGCGTAATGCATTCACTCTGAGGCTCCGCGAGCTAGGAGGGCTAGTCAGAATTGCAGGAGATTTGGCGGTACAGGAGAGGGCCGAGCTAGTTCTTCCTGATCATGTAGAACGGGCGGAAACACTGAGTAGAGGGATTGAAATGGACGGTAGCCAAGTCCCCAGTACAACGAGAGGACAACTATCTTCCAAGAACTACGGAGACTATTTCTTCTGAAACAAATGCATTCCTGATGGTGTCGCCTTGAAGGTACTCAAACGTGATATGAAAGGTGGAAGAATCGTCATCAAGATTGAAACTCTCGATGATCTCTGGCACCTATACAACGTAGTCGGGCCAGGTGACACAGTACTCTCGAGAACTACCAGAAGGGTCAAGGTCGGAGATGAGGAGGCCAGAAAGCAGGATAGCGTTCGCAAGCCGATGACTCTCAAGCTCAAAGTAGAGGATGTTGCTTTCCATGCCTTCTCAAATCGTGTGAGGGTCAAGGGAGTCATTCTGGAAGGGCCTAGTGACCTGGTCAGCTTGGGATCACATCACACGTTCAATGTCGAACCGGGGCACACACTGACAATCATCAAGGACCATTGGCCAAGATACATGCTTGAGCGTCTAAAGGAGGCCGAGAAGGCTGAACAGCGACCTGTCACGCTGCTTGTTACTATCGAAGACGGCTTGGCAGAGCTCTTTCTTGTTGCAGACTTTGGAATCCGGGAGGCAGTGCGTGTACGAACGAGCATATCCCGGAAACGGGGCGACCAGAAGTCCTACGACGCAACGATGCGTGACTTCTTCTCCCAAGTGGTCCTCGCTGTACGTTCGCAATTGGAACAGAATGAGATTGGGTTGATTGTCATTGCAGGCCCGGGATTCGTAAAGGACCACTTCAATGAGTATCTTCGCAATGCACGTTTGAAAGATCTCCCCTCAGTGATTGTGGAAAGCACAAACTCAATTGGCGTTCCCGGCGCGAAGGAGGTTCTCTTCAGAGGAGTCATCTCAAAGGCAGTTGAGAGTCTGAAGCTAGAGAAGGAAACGCAGCTCATAGAGAGCATTATTGAGCATATTGCCAAGGGTGATGGTCTTGCGACATATGGTGACGACGAAGTTGCAAGGGCCGTGCAATATGGTGCTGTTGAGCATCTGCTGATAACGGATAGGAAACTGCGTGAAGGTGACGAACAACAGCGGCGTAGGATTGACGGCCTGATAAGGAACGCAGAGAAGACGCGTGGTGCGTTTCACATAGTATCCACCGACCATCCGGCAGGCGATCAACTACAGAGTATCGGTGGCATCGCTGCGGTTCTGAGGTTTAGGGTTGAGCAGTAGTCACAGTGGATCAAACTGTGTTTGAAGCCGATCCCATGACGGGTACTCAACGACAATCCCTAGTTCGTGGTTAATACCGTTTCCAGTGAGGCGTCCTTTCAGTTCTTCAGCAATCTCAGTCAGTATCCAACCCGCAATCTCAATGCGGTTTCTTAGCATGTCTACATGCATGAGGTCTAGCGGAACATCAAAGTCTGCTTCAAGGGTGTCTTTGATCGCTTCTAGCTCACGAAGACTCAACTCTGACCCATGAGGTGCTCGGATCAGGCCCAAGATGACAAGGGGTTCATCTTCAGCGGGTACCTCAAACTCGCGTATTGTCCTCTCAAGACGTCGTTTCAGCCTATTTCTCATCTGTACAGAGTCCTTAAACTTGGCAGAGCAGTAATGGACTGACAGAGTGTCCAGATTCTCAGAGGCCCATTCAACAATCGCTCTTGCTAGTTCTGCACTGCCCAATATGGCAGATGAGTCTGTGCTCTTGAGTTTGAGCCCTTTTGACAGAAGAGAGTCGAAATTCGTTTCGCTGCTCTCCAGTTCGTTGATGTTGAGAAACGACACGCCCATCTTTTCAGCTCTCTTGGCTACTTCCTCCAGAGTGTTGCGTTCTCCAGGGATAGCAGGAACCTCTACGCCCACTGTCATGCCAAGTTTGATGGCAGCCTCTATGCCAGACCAATCGTCATTCATGGGATGAAACCGAATCTCATCGAGTCCGGCATCACGAAGCTGCTTGAGGACCTCTTTCTCAACATCTGCCTGAGAGGTGTACAGGTGGATATGGAACTGCTCCCCATGGGTACTTTTGAGAAGGGTCAAGTAGCGTAGAGTCCTCTCAAGCGTACAAAGCGGATCTCCTCCACTGAAACCTGCACCCTCAGCGCCTATTGACTCGGATTCGGTGAGAATGTCATCTTCGTTGCCCACGATCATCTCATCAGCGTATGTCACATCCTCATTGGACTTCTCCTCTGAGAGTGGACAGTAGAAGCAACCGCTATCACAGAGACCGGTCACAAAGAGGACCATCTTTGAACCAGTAGCACAGAGCCTGCAACCATGTGGCATCTCACCGACCAGTAGTGAGTTTCCTTCGACCTCTTGAACTGCTCGAGCCAATTTCGCACCTCTAGTTCTCACGTCGGCTGATAGTACGGCGTATCGCTGGGTCACTGTCCTTTAGGTTCTTCGCTACGGCCTCAAAGCTCTCGTCTTCTGAAAGGACCCTTGTTAGGTATACTCCAGTACGACCAACACTATCACGGCGAGTCAATACTCGAACTCGCTCCTGCACAATTCCAGTACTCACGCCCAGCTTCTTGGCAACGATGTGCTCATACCCAATGACTCCGTGTTCGATATGACCATCATCAGTGGGTTCAATCAGTATCAGCCTCTTGTCCACACCTGGAACTCTAGTCTCAGTCTGAATCTGTCCCAGAGTGACCGTACCACTCCATCGGTAGAACTCCTCCTCTCGTGGCATGAGCTTGAAAAGAGGAAATGTCACAACCACCTCGTTGTCCAAGTGCATGTGCCCCTTGAGGACTGTTGAGGGTGTTGCTTGTACGACTTCCCGGCGTACTCCCTTCCCCAAAATCACCTCAAGTTTGTAGCTCGAGATGGGATGGAGTACTATGAGGTCGATATCTGAGGATTTGCTTACATCTCCGCGTGCTAGAGAACCATACGCGAACGTGGTTATCCCTGCTGGCTCAAGACGGCTCATTACATCCCTTGCTCTCTGGCGCAGATCCCTGAGTCTTGTCCAGTGACTCTGGTCATAAACGACCTTTCTTGACTCATGTAGGGTCTCAGGGCGTTTCGCCATCTCACTCAGCCTCTAAATCGGCAAGCATAGAGCAGACTTTACAGATTCTACGAGAAGCAGGTGCCCCGCATCTCTCGCAACTCCGTAATGCATTGGGGGGAGTGCTCTGTTCAAATGCTTGAACTATGGCTTCAGCCGAACGCAGTATCGCAAGGAGGGTGCCTGGGCGCTTGTGCTCCATATCGTTCAGAAACGAACGTAGATCATTTCGGAAGGCTTCAGCTGCGTACGGACAGGGCACATCGTGGTATGGTAGAGAGAGTTGATGTGTGTAGGCCACAATATCTCGCTCTGAGAGTTCTTTGATAGGTTTTACACGTGGTATCAGACCCTCTATCGGGTGCGTGCGCGACCTGTTCGTTCGCGCAATTCTCTGGCTATCACCACGCATCATGTTCATCATTGCAGTCTGTGCTTCATCATCCAGATTATGGCCGGTCACGACAACATCCGCGTTAAGCTCTCTTGCTGCAGTGTTCAGTGCACGTCTTCTCAGAACGCCGCAATAGGAGCATGCACCGAGCGCTTTCTCGTCACGCATCTTGACCATTTCATCCAGTGGTCGACCGAAGAGGTCATTGAACGTCCTGACTTCAAGTCTGAGTTGCAAGTCAGTGGCCAGCTTCTGGGCGGCCTTAAGCGCTTCGTCCCGGTAACCATGTATCCCCTCATCGATTGTGAGGGGTATCAGCTCGGCCTTCTGGAAGTCTTGTTCTATGCGAAATAGGACATCAAGAAGTACAGCACTGTCCTTTCCACCAGACACTGCAACCATGATTCGATCGTCATCACGGAGCATCTTCTCACGATTGATTGTTCGCCGCACTCTCTGGATTGTAGTATCGACAAAGCAGGTCCTGCACAGTTGTTCGGCGGTATATCTGCGTAGATAGACAGCAGGTTTGCCGCACTTTGAACACTCAATAGACATGTGGCAGATACTCCGTCCGGCTCCTGACATGAGATGCAGTTAAAGGCTACCATTTTGCCGGAGGGAGAGATACGTCTAACTGTTCTGTCATACTCTCGTGAGAAGGATTCCTGGCAGGACCTACTCTACTTCTGTGCTCTCTTCGGCACCTTCTCCTTCGCCTCATCCATGATTTGAAGTCGCGTCGTCTGAAGAGAGGCCTTTGAAACTCTAAAGTTAGCTGCGTACACAATATCATCGACTGCCTTATGCCACTCTGCTGGTGAGAGAGTCTTGTAGACCTCCCTGAATGCGTCACTAAGACGCTCGACCCGTGCAAGACACTCCACTCTGTCATTCGACAGGCGTTTCTCGTCAAAGAGTATGAGGGCGTGTCCTTTCAGTGCCTCCCAGTCAATGCCAGAATCTGACTGGAGTAGAAGTTTGAGTCTGGCAAGAGGCTCTGTCCAAGAACCTGGTAGGAACATTGTCAGGTAGTCGGTGAGTGCTCTACGGGCCTTCTCACGAACATCATGCATTGTGCCGGTCTCTGGGGTAATCATGATACATCATTGAGTTGTACAAATGATGCCTTATTAGGTCCCACACGCAGTGTTTGTGCCCAACTAGCCGAAAATGCCCTTGCCTAGGTACAAACTGAGCGCAATACTTCCGATCACGATTACCAGTGATGCAATTCGGAGTGGCCACATGATGTACTTGATCTTCTTCTCGTCATCTGTGACTAGACTAAGCGCATTCTTGATTATCCTGTCTCCATCTAGAGCAGGTATAGGTAGGAGATTAAGCAGGCCCACAGACACAAGGACTATCCAGAGCCAGAGCAGAATCTGTTGCATATGAAGCACATAAAGCGGACTGAGAAACAGGTCCCAACCAGGTTTGGGTTCCCAATGGTCAGCTCCTAGAATCCCAATGTACCCTTGCGTCGCATTGTTTGGATTCGCTGTCAACACTATTGCTACTGGTGAACCGTCTAGGGTATGTATCGTCACCTGAGAACCAGCGGTTGTGTTGACCATGAAGTCCCTGACATCAGTCCAAATATCGATATCAGTATCATTCAGGCCTACAATCACATCACCAATCTCGAGTGCCTCGGCCCCCGGAGAACCGGGTACAGTTTCATAGACATAGGCTCCGTTTGGCTGATTGAAGGCAATCGACATTATCGGGTTGAAATTCATCATCAGAATGAAGACGATGAATGCAGTGATGAGATTCGCATATGACCCAGCAGCAAACAGACGCATTCTGCTCTTGGGTCCCACCTGGTTCTCAAAGACCTCCTCATCAGGTTCCACAAATGCTCCAAAAATCACAAAGAAGAATATGAGCCCAGAGCTCTTGATTGGGACTTCATCCTTGGATGAGGCTAGCCCGTGTGCGAACTCGTGTGTTATCAGGGTCACAGCCAAGCCGATCAGCATGTAGACCATTGGCAGGCCAGTGATGGTGACTCCAGGGATTATTGGTACGACCCCCCCAGCCTGCGCTGGTGTGGTGAAAAACTTGAGAAAGTTGTCGGCGAATATGTAGAAGCCGAATATCATTCCACCAAATGCCACCACGATGCCAACATTCCAGAATGCCCGCGGTAACTTCTTCCCCATTCGCGTCAGGAAAGCGTTCAGTCGCGCCGTCTTGACCATCAGAAAGAACGGCGTACCGGCATCTACACCCCTCTCATTGAGTTTCTCGACACCCACCCAACGTGAAACAAGGTAGAGTGCTAACCAGAAGCCCAGTATGAGTATTAGAATAGTGACAGGATCCATGGTCATTCAAGTCCAGAGAGGTGGATGGATAGCAGCGTCAGGAAGATGGAGATGTTATAATGGTTGCGTACTCGGCCAATGGGATTCTAGGACTTGACCATGTTATTGGTCTCTCAGCTGGACCACAATCCTCATAAAGTGATTGACTTTGGCTACCGCCTGCGTCCAGACATTGGACCAGCAGATCAATTCCAAGCAGGCGGTTCGATAATTGCCGTTCAAGCTAGTAATCTCAGACCCCGAAGAAGGAAAAGCAATCCAGTATGAGCTAGATGACGTGAAGACCAACGCTCTGGTTGGTAAGCGCGTGGGAGAGATTGTAGAAGGTGACGTGCTTGGACTGCCCGGATACAAGCTCAGGATAACCGGTGGAAGTGACAAGTCGGGTTTTCCAATCCGTCCGGACGTGCATGGTAGTGGCAAGAAGAGGATCTTGATTCGTGGAGCCCCTGGTTTCAGACCAAAGAGGAAGGGCACCGCGAAGAGAAAGACCGTCCGGGGGAGTGAGCTGAGCCTTGACATCTCTCAAGTCAACATGAGAATTGAGGAGAAGGGCAGCACCTCGATTGAAGAGCTTGTCATGCAGAGTGCATAGCAGATTAGAGTGATTCTTCTAGGTTTCTGGCCGTTTTCGCGGCAGATTCCGTAGGTCAACCACAGACTTCTTAAACGTCATCAGATGCATCTTTTACACTACATAGATGCCATGGAGACCCCCTATGTGTACGAAGGACAGTCTGAGGTAAGCATTGGAACATTAGGTCACGTAGACCACGGAAAGACCACGCTTGTTGAGTACCTTACTGGCGAGTGGACTGACCGCCACTCGGATGAGGTGCGCCGCGGAATCTCAATCAGACTCGGCTACGCGGCAACGACTCTAATGAAGTGCACCAAGTGTTCTGAACCAGAGGCGTATACAACTTCGCACCTGTCAAAGGATGAGACGTGCACAAGATGTGGAGGCGAACTAGAGGTATTGAGAGAGATATCCTTCGTTGACAGTCCTGGCCACGAGTCATTGATGGCAACCTGCCTCAGCGGTGCCAGCCTCATGGATGGTGCAATACTTGTGATTGCCGCCAACGAACCCTGTCCAATGCCGCAGACTTCTGAACACCTTCGGGCCCTTGAGATCATCGGTGTTGACAACATAGTAATCGTCCAAAACAAGATAGAACTCGTGTCAAAGGAGGAAGCTGTAAGACACTACAAGCAGATCAAGGATTTCATCAAAGGTACCACTGCTGAGAATGCGCCTATTGTGCCAGTTTCGGCAGTCTTTGGAGCCAATACGGACCTTCTAATCCAGAGAATACAGGAGGGAATCCCCACTCCGAAGAGAGATGAGGCCGCGAATCCGAAGATGTTTGTTGCAAGGTCCTTTGACATCAACAGACCCGGCACTCTTCCAGACCAGCTTCTTGGAGGCGTGGTAGGTGGTTCAATAGTGCGGGGTGTGCTGAAGGTTGGGGATGAGATTGAGATTGCTCCCGGAGTGAGGACAGACAAGGGATTCAAGTCGATAAGGGCGAAGATTGTGACTCTCCTCTCTGGCAGCGGGAACGACCTGAAAGAAGCGCGTCCGGGTGGTCTAATTGGTGTTGGAACAGCGCTAGATCCGGCATCCACCCGTGCAGATCGTCTAGTGGGAAGTGTTGTTGGCAAGGCCGGGAAGATGCCCAAGACTATTGATAAGCTGATGATTACGCCCATACTCATGGAGAGAGTTGTCGGCATGGAATCTGAGAAAGAGGTAGGGAATCTCAGACTCAACGAGCCGCTCATGCTTGTAGTTGGAACTGCTGCCACCGTAGGAGTCGTGACCAGACTTCATGGAAACGAGATTGAGCTTGAGCTGAAGAGGCCTGTAGCCATTGAGAAGGACCAGCGTGTTGCAATCGGTCGCAGAGTAGAGAACAAATGGCGACTCGTTGGACATGCACAAATCTGAGAACAGTTAGTGAACAAAGTGGTACTGCCGGTCGTTGTCGATACGAACTTCATGACCATACCTGCCCAGTTCAATGTGGACATATTCGCTGAGGCAGAGAGGGTACTAGAACGCAGATTCGAGTTTGTCATATTGCCTTCAGTCGCTGACGAGATTGAAGCAGGGACTCGCGAATCCAAAGGAAGGGGCAAACGGCTTGTCTTCAGGATTGCCAGAGATTTGACCCGCAGGTGCAGAGCTGTTGAAACTGAGAAGTCAATCTTGGAATTGCCAGTCGACGACCAGCTTCTGGAATATGCAATCCAGGTTGAGGGAGTCTTGGCCACTAACGACAGAGAACTGCGCAGTCGTGCAAGGGAACAAGGGGTTCCAGTTCTGTTCCTTCGTGGAAGAAAACAATTGAGTGTGGAAGGCACCCTAGCATGAGTCCTATTCACAATGTTTTTATGGTCTCCAAATTGAAGCACCGCTGAGCCGTCGGGTTCAGACCAGCGTAGTTCGACTTGTGGTCTGATTGTTCTAAGATTGTCCTGTCAGGCGAGGAGCGACTGTAATTGTACTCAGTGGTAACAGTAAGGGATGTTGTCCGGATTCCTCCCAAGGAGTTCGGCGCACCAATAGAAGAAGCCGCGATGGTTCATTTGCGCAAACAACATGAGAATGTCCTAGATAGAGACATAGGACTCATGATAGCGGTGATTGGGATAGATGAGATAGGTCAGGGCCGACTAATGCCTGGAGATGGCGCAACCTATCACTCTGTGGCCTATCAAGTTCTTGTCTTCAAGCCAATCAGGGGCGAGATTGTCGAAGGCAACGTAGTTGAACTAATGGACTTCGGCGCTTTCATTCGCATGGGGCCCCTTGATGGGCTATGCCATGTGAGTCAGATCTGTGACGATTTCATTACTCAGGACTCAAAGGGAAACGCCCTGCTGGGCAAGGAAACCGGTAGAACCCTCGCCGAGGGAGACAAGGTGAGAGCACGAATCACATCCATCAGCTTTGAGTCTGGAAACAGATCCGGGAAACTTGGTCTCACCATGAGACAACCGTTCCTTGGAAAGATTGGACCTCAACACTCCTGGGTAGAGGACGATGTCAGAAGCGCTCGTGGGGAGAAACCAAAGAAAGAGAAGAAAAAGAAAAAATAGTGTCGGAGGAATTCCATGGCGAAATTGAGGGCCTGCCGAGCATGTCATTACTTGACCACTGAAGATCAGTGTCCTAACTGTAGGGGCACGAGCATGTCAACGTCCTACACAGGGGTCGTCGTGATTCTTCCGGGGCGCAGTCCAAATGATGACCCAAGGAGGTCATCCTACATTGCGGAGCGCCTCAATATTGACAAACCAGGCAAGTACGCCTTGAAAGTTCGATAAGACTGCTTGTCTGTGGTGAAAGCTTTATTAGACAACCCAAGGTCAGATGGCTGACCCACGCTAGAGACTGGTCTAGCTGACGCACGTGATGCCAATGAAGGTAGAGATTCTTCAGGAAAGGGAAAACAAGCCTCTTGCTAGGAAAGAGATCGAGTTCAGAGTGGAGCATGTTGGGAAGACCACTCCTAGCAGAGAGGATGTGAAGGCGAAGATTGTGGCACACTTCGACGCTGATGCATCCACAGTGGTGATTCGGAATCTTGTAACCAAGTTTGGTGTCGGAGTGACAGAGGGGTCTGCCAGGATATACACGGACCCTGAATGGATGAAGAAGGCAGAGCTTCCATACGTCCTGAAGAGGCATGAATCGAAGAAAGAGGGAGAATCATAGATGGGAAACAAACTCTACAAAGTAGACACGAAGACAGGCGAAGTAACTACCTTGAAGAGGACATGCCCACGATGTGAGAAGGGGACATTCATGGCTGAGCACTTTGACCGTTTCGCGTGCGGAAGATGTGGCTATACCGAGTTCAAGCGCAAGGAGAAGAAACAGAACACCGAGTGAACGGTTCTCTTCAACAATTTCTAGGAGACCTCATTTTGTGGCGACTGCGACGATCATAGTGGCCTCATTGTCGTATGCAGCGCCATCTAGGTTCCCGTAGACTCGAGCTTCTGAGAAGCCTGCGTCCATCAGCATGCCCTTCATCTCCGCAGCTGAATAGATCCAGTGCTGGAACTCCCATGTGTGAATCTTCCCTTCTCTTTCAATGAAGTGCCACTTGTTGTGCATCATCGACCAGTCATTGATTGCCTTTCGCTCGTATAGTACGAAACCCTTGTCGTATTCTTCCCAATCCTTGGGGAGGAATATCCTAGCAAGTACTTCCTTGCCAAACGATTGATAGACGAATCTTCCTCCGGGTTCTAGAGAAAAGTGGATGTTCCTCAGTACTCTCATCTGATCCTCCGGGTCCTCGAAGTAACCGAAGGACGTGAACATGCTCAAGGTGACGTCAAAAGTACTCTCTCTGCGAAACGATCTCATGTCCTCTAGTACGAATTCAATGTCCAGATTCTCATTGGCTGCACTCGCCTTCGCTCTCTCTAGGTAGGGTTCGGTACGGTCTACACCGACGACCTTGTGACCTCTTCGAGCGAACTCAAGTGAGTGTCTGCCTACTCCACAACATAGGTCGAGGATTCTGTCATCGGGTTGAATAGCTAGGAGTGATGTAAGGCTGTCGACCTCTCTAGGTGCCTGGGCAAGCCTTGCTTCGTCAAACATAAGTGGAGCAGCCACTGCCCACATCTCGTCGTCTTCATGCCAAGGAGTTTTACTCTTGTCTGTCAAATCGACCTACCTTCTCTGCACTGTTGCATCCGCTCAGATATGAATCAATGGGCAGGTTTAGTTGTCTACTACTCGCCAACGATTGCCATTACCCATCTCACGAATAGTAGGATTCCAATGACGGCTGTGAGGAGAATGTCAACCCCGAGGATGCCAGGAATGAATACCTCTGTCGCAACTGCGAGAATTAGTGCTATCGGAAATGTCACTATGAATGGAAGTGTGGCGATGGTGAGGGAGATCTCCTCCGTTGAAACCATCGCATTGACTAGAAGTAGTATCCATATTGAGTAGATGGCAATTAGGAGCGACACTTCTACAATCATCTGACTCTCATCTCGGCGGACCCTCTCGGCTAGAAGGATGTGTGTATCACAGCGTACTACATCCCTGTGCTTGAGGTTGTAGTGATTTTAGTTCATATCCACTTGGATTGAGATACTCTGCCCTCATTACTTAGCATGTCAGATGCAGGCAGGCAAAGATTCCATCCTCATCCCTGCGCGAGTTGTAGACCTCACAGGCCTCCTTGGTCTTCTTCACTACCAGTTCGCAGCCGATTGCCCTCAGTCTGTCGGTCGTTTCATCCAGTACCTTCATTCTGCCATAGTGCCCCGTGCCAACAATCAACGTTCGGGGTCCAAAATCAATGACAGAGGCGAGGTCCTCCACACAGAGTTCGTGCCCACTCCTCCGCCACCAATCACTCTCGACATGGGTGGGGAAGATGATGATATCATTCTTGTACTCTCGACCATCGACTGCGATGCTGCCAAATCGGTAGTTGTCTATCCGCATGTTGACCCATTGGTCGCAAGTCAAGATAAGGTGCTTGCTAGTTGTTTTCAGTCCGACCCCCGAATAGGAGATAGCGGGGGACTCGTTCCATATACTCCCGATACGAATCACCATAGTACTCTAGGCATGCCTGTTCTTCAGCCCTATCACCAGCGCTGTTAAGTAGCCGAGAGAGAATCAAGACCAAGAATGCGACCCATGATCCAATGGCAATCGAGATGCCTGTTAATATGATGAAGAGCGACACTTGCTGAGGATGTCGAGAGAAACGATAGGGTCCAGTGGTGACAGGTATGTCTAGGGAAGTCCTCCTGAACGTGATTACTGATGCAGCAAGACCTGTGAGCCCAAGTGCGAATATGGCAATACCGAGCCCAAGACCGATGGTTCCTAGCTTCAGTGGAGTGAGCACAATCAGTATGATACAAATGAGCGAGAATGTCTTTCCAATGGCGAAGGATATCCTCTGGCTCTTGCTCCATTTGGACCTGTCAAAATCTGTTAGCCTTGACACCACCTCCCGAGGGTATAGCAAGAACATCAGGCCCTCCGCGGCGACAAGTACCACGAGAAGAATCCAGCCATTGTATAGTCCCAGTTCAAGTGCGGGAAACAACTCCATCTCGATGGTCATTTCATCAGCGTCCCTCGATTGAAACGCCTCCGAACCTAATAAATGTTAGAGGCGTCTAACTTTCAGTGGATGAAACACCCTCACGAATTTTCCGCGCTACTAGGCTGGCCTTGCTCCCACGTTCAGCAACGATATCGAATGCCTTTCTCTGGGTTTCGTCACCCTCATACAGCCTGACAAGTTCCAGTCTGAGGATTTCCTCATCCCGGTGCGAGAAGTAGTTCCGAATAACTCTTCTTGCTTCTAGCCTAGCCTTCACATCCACGAAGATCCAGAACAGCAGAACGAAGACTAGCAGACCTCCAAGCAAGAGGCTGGTTGCAGGAAGTATGTTCTGGACTCCCCAGTAATGGAGATATAGTCCCACGCCCCCCGAACACATCAGCCCTACTGGGATTCCTATCGATAAGGACACCAAGATGTCTGCCTTACCCTCAAGGATCACACTCCCAATGACTCCAAGCGTGGTCTGGGCATCCCCCGCCTCAATCAACTCTTCGCGATATCTTCTCATGCCCAGTCCAATCAAGACTGCAAGTAGTAGCGTTCCGATGGCACCCACTAGGAATTCGATCAGTAATGTTTCTGTGAAACTCATCATTGAGTGTCGCTCCTTGCTATCTGTTGCATTCTTATCGAGATTGCTGCATATAGGACCCCCAAGGTCAAGATTCCGACTGGTAAACTCCAGAACATCCATGACACCCATTCTGGAAGGTAAACTAGCGGTGAAGGTGTTCCTCCTCCACCATAGCCCCCGAAAAGGAAGGATAGGACGATGAGAAATGCTGTTTCTGCTATAGTGGTCGCCTTTGCATACCTCTTTGCACTCCTCGAACCCTGTGTGGAATCGAAACCGGCTCTCCTAGTGACAAACAGGGTTTCAACTTCCTTGGCAATCCCTACGACTAGAAGGTTGAGTATTGGAAAGAAGCTCAG
>JBHLPB010000040.1:0-13526 GCA_048939905.1 Promethearchaeota archaeon | reverse complement strand
TCCCCCTGAGGCCACACCTACCACTAGTGCTGTGAATAAGAGATTGGCAATGAACTGCAGAGTGCTTTCAGACCAAACTGCGGGGAAACTAACCAGGGATTGAACTACGAGCGCTGCTATGATTGCTCCGGCGCCAGTAAGGAATCCCCTCCAACTGAAGAACTCGTACCTCATGACCATGATATCTTCAGACAAGACTTACTGACATCCACACTATTCTACGCCTGTATAACTCATGGATTTTGATAAAGTTATTTATGACCGTAATCGCCAACTCGCTTGGCGGTCAGTAGCTGCAGTGTACCGAGAGAGAGCGATTTATTAGAATCGTGGTTTGGAGCTCATACTGTCCGTAGAGTCATTTCAGACGGAGTGGATAGAACTGGATGATGATGCAATCGTAAGCGTAGATTCGGTATCAAGAATATACACTATGGGGGAAATCCAAGTCCACGCGTTGAGAGAAGTATCGTTCGAGATTAAGAAAGGAGAGGCGGTCGGCATCATGGGTCCCAGTGGCTCAGGCAAGACAACCTTGCTGAATCTCATCGGAGCACTTGACCGTCCAACTGCCGGTCAGGTGAGTATTGACGGCGTCAACATCACAGAGATGGACGAGAAGGAACTAACAATAGTCAGAAGAAACAAGATTTCATTCGTGTTTCAGTTCTTCAACCTCTTGCCTGTGCTATCAGCCTATGAGAACGTTGAGCTGCCGCTATTGATTAGCGGAGTGGATGAGGAAGTCAGAAAGGAGAGAGTGGACCATCTCATCAATCTCGTTGGCCTGGCAGATAGGGCAGATCACAGGCCGGATGAGCTATCTGGAGGCGAACAGCAACGAGTCGCGATTGCAAGAGCCTTGGCGAAACCTCCAGGCGCCGCAAGCTCTGTGGTCGTTCTTGCTGATGAACCTACGGGCGACTTGGACTCGGCCACAGGCGAGGAGATCATGAGGATTCTAATCGAGCTGACAAAGGGCGAGGGAGGCACCTTGATCTGTGTCACTCATGATCCTGATGTGGGAGAGAAGATGGACAGAGTCCTGAAGATGAGGGATGGAAGAATCGTAAACTCATGAGGGGGCGTCATTGGCAGCAGTTCCAGTAGGATACGAGGCGTTTCACAGTCTTCGGCGCAAAAGTGTCACGCTGTTATGTTTCCTCTTGACAGCTACCATGATAATGGGAATCACAGTGTATGTCGACTCGTACTCGGTACACTACTGGGACGAGGCCATGGATGTGGGAGAAGTCTCCATGTTCATAGATGGAGAGGATGTTGACAACATCATCTCCGATGTGCGTCAAATCGACGACATTTCAGAAGCTGTCCTGTTGCATGAAGCTTCGGCCTATGTATACTATGAATTCATGGGTGAAGAGATGTGGGACCATTTCCGTGTCTGTTCACCAACGCAGGAGTACTTTGACACATATCCAGGAGTGTTCACTGTCACAAACGGGAGGCTACCCCAAAACGATTCTGAGATTGCAGTCTCAGCTAGAGTGGAAGATTGGGATTGGATAAACATCTCACTTGGTTCCAAGATAGGCTACACAGGAATCGAGCAGACAGACAGGCGTAATGTCACTGTGGTCGGTCTCTATGAGATTGGCCGGCTGGGTGCTGATGATTGGTATTCGTACTACTACTCCAACTGGATGGCAATGGTCGTTCCGAGCTTGCTTGACCAAGAGTCTGAGATGGCAAGCATCCATGCCAATGTGGATAGGTCAGGCGTCACACCCTTCAATGCAGCGGGGTCGCTAGCATACCTTACAGGAATCGCTGAGGCGATCAGATCCCTTGACCCTCTCTACTCTCCACAGAATCCGTGGTCCCGTTACTATGTCACCAACTTCCTTGAGTCAGGAGTATATTCTTACATCGCTTGGCAAACCAGTACGAGGCTCAACCAGTTGTGGCGTGCAGCTCCAGTGATCCTGTTGATCTTGATGGTGAGCTTTCTGGCAATCAGGCACAATGTGAATGAGAGAAGATACGAAGCAGACATGCTCATGGCTCGTGGAGCCTCAGAAGGTGATGTTAACAACATCGTTAACCGAGAGATTGGCATGATAGCCGTGGTGTCTTGCGGGGCAGGTCTTCTTCTGGGCTTGGTTGTGAGTAGGATAGCCCTTGGGGCTACTGGATTCTTTCAGTTTGACATCTCCCTGATGATAAGTGAACCGTGGCTAATCACCCTTGAGTCGATTATTCTTTCTTTGGTGACCGGAATCCTGCTCCCAGTTGTGACCCTCATCTCATATCGTGTGATCTACTCGACCAAGAAGACAGTTGAAACGAGTGGTGGAAGATTGCACAAAGTCTCTCGAGGGCTTACCCTCATCAGATGGGACGCACTGGTCGTCATCCTTGCTTCTCTTCTGATGATTGCAATGTACTCCGGCGGATCAGAGATTCAGTCCAATCTGATCCTTAGATTTCTTGCCTCGATAACACCGCTTCCGCTCTTTCTTGGTGCTGCAAGTCTGGTGATCAAAGGAGTACGGAGAGGCGCCCATCTCATATCTGGAGGACTCGTGCGCTTGGTGGGTGAAGTCCCTGCATTTGTGGGTGTCCGAAGAATTGGCAAAGAGGCATCCTCCGCGGGCCCAGCTATAATGGTCCTTGTCTTGGCCATCAGCCTTGCATGGAACAGTGCTGTGGTTGATAGCACGCTCCCAAACACCAATCTCAACCATGCCAAGTTTGCGATGGGTGCTGACGTGACCTTCGAATTGGACCCGGACAGTACTGACCTTTGGGACCAGTTCATTGAGAATGTAACGCAGCATGAATCAACCGTCATAGTGTCGCAGGTCGATATTGCAACACTCTTCCTAGCCGATGAGTATGGAAGCACAGCCTATTTCGTTGCAATAGACCCAACTGAATACGCGGAGATTGGCTACGATCACTTCGGGCTGCGTCTGAATGAGTCCGACCTAGATGAATACCTAACGGACTTGGAGAATGACCCATATGGTGTGATTATTACGAGTGACATTGCTGAAAGCTATGGTTTTCAGGAAGGCGACCTCATCCGTGCGTTCGAAGAATGGGATTCGCCTCAGGTCTATGAGTTCACGATAATTGGCATTGTGCCTGCAATCCCAGAGCTCCTCGAGAGAGCATCAGTTGGAAGAAGCGGAGAAGGACCGATATTCTACGATGACATGATTGTGCCTCCGCCCGGACCATACCCCTATTGGCAGAGAGGATTTGGAGAGAGGCGGGCTTGGGTCCACCGGGACGTAGCAAGAGTCCTATTCAGCAACACGACCCAGATGAACTACTATTGTGTTGTGAGTACTATGCCCGGAGCCAACGATACAGCCATTGCCCAGGATCTTCTGACCGCCGGTGGCGATAGCGTCATCGTCATGAACAGGTGGGGAGCTGTGGACTTTGAGGTGTCTCACTATCTGAGTCAGGTAGAGTATCACATCGATAGAGCGCTGGATACGATGCTTACTGCAGTCACCATCGGAGTCATCGTTGGAGCCTTCACAATCTACGCGGTTGAAGGAGTGCGAGCCAGACGAAGAGAGATTGCACTATTGAGGTCCATGGGAGCCACAAACTCGCTCATAGTTAAGGCCCAAGGTGCGGAGCTCTTGGTGCTACTGAGTCTCAGCGTTCTTCTCCTTGGCGTATATGGTCCACTATTCTTGGCCAATTCTCTGCTGACCGCGGTAGGGACATATGGCTCATGGGCGTACTTCTTCCCAATCGTGATATTTCCGGTATTCCCGTGGGCCCTGATGCTCTCGGTGCTAGCTTTCTTTGTAGTATCACTCACTTTGTTCATCGGAGCGATTGCAGCATTCTCATCCAGAGTGAGTCTTTCTGCCGCTCTCAACGCTGCTTGGGCTGAATCAGGGCCCTACGGAGGTGACCTCTAGTGTTCCTCGTGTCAAGGCTGATGTCTAAGGCACCTCAGATTGCGGCCACGATTCTAATCTTCTCACTCTCTGCCGGGGTTCTTGGAGGCATTCTATTCTACATGGACAGTGCAAGCCCGTACGTTCTCGGCGAACTGACACAGGACATCCCCGTAGACATGTATGTTAGCTTCAGACCAAGTTTCTACAACCAGAACCAAACAACGGTTGACGACATAGACTCTGTTCTAGGGAGTCAGCCGGCCGTATTGAACACAGAGACCCTCGCCATCCTTGAAACCTACTATTGGGAATCCGAAGACTGGAGAGATGCGTATAGGGTGAACATCGGGGTCAATGAATCATTCTTCGAGACATTCTCCGAGGCGGTTGATCTTCTCGACGGCAGTGCCGAGATCAACTCCACAACATGCATCGTTGAACGAGGAAGGATGACAAGACAAGGACTCCAAATAGGTGACAATGTGACAGTTTCTGTGGAGGTTTACAATAGAACTGGCGGATGGTACTGGGTGGAGCAGAACTACACAGTTGTTGGTGCATTTACCACCTCGCTATTCATGTATGCCTATGAATGGGGGGCGCCTTTGTCAACCTCCCTCTTCATGATCACATCCACAGACGGAATAGAAGAGCGATTCCAAGAATTGGGCACGGACTGGTACGGCGTACGCACTGAGATTTGGGCCACTGTCGACCACGCAATGATTTACGAACCGGATGCCATAGGAGCAATGGAGGATCTTGAACACTGGATAGAACAGAGAACTCTTCCCTTTGCTTATGTAAGCCATTTTGCCTTGATAGCCGCAGTGTACGAATTCGTCAGCTGGGGCATAAGTATGAGGGCAATCGCACTGGCATTCTCCATCCCGACCATCGTCATGGCAATCATACTTGTACAGTACAACTCCAACCTTCTTGCTGATGAAAGACGTCGTGATGTGGGAACGTTGAAGACACGAGGGTCTTCAGGATGGCAAGCGTTTCGATGGATTCTCAGTAGTGCTCTTACAACAGGAATCATTGGTGGTCTAGGTGCCATTCTTGTTGGAGGACTCTCGGGGATTCTCTCTGGAACCGTCAAGGAGTTGTTGTCATTTGACCTGACTCGACTCTCAGAGTTCACCCTCCTTCTCCATCCAGAGGCCCTCGTTATAGTCTTCATGTTCTCATTCGTGGTCGGACTTCTAGTCGCTCTACCTTCCGCGGTCAAAGCGCTGCTCATGACTCCAACTGAGGCGCACAGTATCATAGAGAGCCAGGTCTTGCTTGAAACAGAGAACATGGGAACCCCAGCCTATGAACTCGTTGCTCTGGGAATAACTGCCTATCTCCTCCCACCCCTATTGCTGGCCTTCAGGTACATCCCGATGAGCGCCTATGGCTCACTGATGTTTGCCGCTATTGTCATTCCCATGCTTGGAATATTCATAGTCGCCTTCACACGTCTCCTGTCAAGACCCACCTCGCGCATCAAATCCAGAATCTTAGAGAGGATGAGGAGTACGTCGCTGCAATCAGGAACAAGAGTCATCTCTGGGAATCTTCGTCTCTTCAAGAAGAGCGAGTCGCTGGGGGTGATGTTCATAGCAATGGTCTTCACAGCAGGCATCTTTTCGTCATTATCGGCCCACACAGCCAGTACCCACATGAGGGATGTGCTGTACTTCGAAACAGGTGCAGACATCAAGATTGAGGTGAAGTCGTCACTGGACAATGTGACATTGGAGATTCTCGAAAACGTGACTGCTGTCGACGAGGTCGTCTCGGCAAGCGGAGTCTTGGAAGTTGACGCACATGTTGGATACTGGACTTCAGACTACGGAACACGGTACTATGTCAGAATCGCAACTCCTGTCTATGGAGTACAACCCCTTGCATGGCTTGACTCAGCATTCTGGCTGCCTTATTTCACCAAGGACACCACTCCATCGGAATCGCTCACTCTACTTGCATCCGACTCAGCAAACGTCCTTTCGTCTTTCAAACCTGTGGACCACTATATTACAGAAGGTTGGCAGTACATCCCCGTGTACGGGAACCAGGTGACACTTGAAATCGAGGGTGAGAGTTGGACTAACATCAGCGATTGTACCATTGTTGATGTTCTCTCTGATAGCTATGAGTCTCAATATGGAGGAAGAACATACTTCCCCGGTGAGTCGAACGCCGGTCTTTTCCTTGCTGTCGAGCTTGACTATGTCCATGCATGTTTGAACACGACCAAGATAAACAGCATCTACGTGAAGCTAAGACCCGGGGCAAACTACACTCAGGCGCTCATCAGTCTGCACCAGATTGCGCCCTATAGTTTTGATGAACTTCAGGCCTCTGAGGCACTTGTTGATGAAGCGTTGAAATCTAGAGCAGGTCAATCTATCTACGGAGCCTATACGCTAAACGTGATCTTCTCACTACTCTACCTGAGTGTTGGGATTCTGATAGTGTCAATTGTACGATTTGGAAAACTAAAGCGGCAGTTCTCCATAATGAGAGCTCTTGGCTCTGATGGAAGGGCAATCATCACCTCGGTCCTGATTGAGTCGGCAACAGGCATAGCAATAGCGGCCCTAATCGGTACACTTGTAGGTCTATTCTTGACTAGCTTTGTAATTCAATTACCGCTGGTGTATATGGGTAGTATGACTGAACTTTTATGGAACAGGCTTCCGGTGCTTCTGGCGGTCCCTGTGACATTGCTTGCAGTGATCCTCGGCGCAGCGGTGCTGTTCACCCTAGCGGCCACGTACATAGTGGTCGTTAGGAACCTTAAAACCAACATCGCAGAAGAAATACAATACACGGAATGATGAAGAATGGCGGAAGACTTGGAACAAATCGCAGAACAATACAAGGTCGTCGTAAGAGACCTGATGAAGGTCTATCGTCGAGGACAAAAAGAGGTCATCGCACTAAGAGGAATTGACTTTGAGGTTGGCGACGGAGAGTTTCTGTCGATTGTAGGCCCTAGTGGCTCAGGCAAATCGACTCTTTTGAAGATGCTAGGCGCTTTGGATCGACCCACAGCGGGCACAATCCTATTTGACGGCCACAGCCTAACGCTCCTTGACGACCGAAGGTCCATGCTGTTCAGACGACAGAAGGTAGGGTTCGTCTGGCAGACTGGCAACTTGGTACCTGGTCTGACCGCCCTGAAGAACGTCACTCTCCCGATGCGGTTAGCTGGGGCCCCGAAGGCTTCGGCGAATGAACGAGCAAAGATGTTACTCGGAACAGTTGGCCTTGAAGATAGGATGACTCACAAACCGAATCAGCTGAGCGGGGGAGAGAACCAACGAGTTGCTATCTGCGTGGCTCTTGCGAACAAGCCCGAGCTTCTCTTGGCTGATGAAGTCACTGGAGAGCTCGACTCAGAAACCGCGACAATGGTGATGGAGGCTCTGAAGAAAACAAACCAAGAGTTCGGAACAAGCATTGTGAATGTCACTCACAATCCTCGCGTGGCTGAGTATGCAGAAAGGGTACTTCACATAAGAGACGGACTTATAGAGGGTCAGAAACACACTCTCTACGGAGATATCACAGAAATCGACGCGAAGGGAAGAATGGTCATCCCAGACACTGTTCGAAGACTTGCTGGAATCGGGAAGAGAGTAGTCTTAAGGGTCACACAAGAGGGACTGCTGGTAAGCCCGCTCGCTACTCAGGATGCGAATAATGAGGTCCATGAAACTAGTCTGGAGGCCTCTGAGGTCTGAAGGATTAAGGATGTTTCATTTGGAGTTCACGCGGCTGGTGACTAAGATGAGTCAAGAAGGTCTGCCCTGGTCCTTCTACGCAGTCATAGGCACATTCGGCGTATTCTTCTTCAGCCTCAACGTCTACATCTTTACAGTGGTTCTGGATCACCCTCTCAGGAGTGATCTTTGGCTTGCTGGGGTTGCGTTGGGGTTGCTAGCTATGATCTACTCGATAAGAATGGCTCGTGTCCATCAGAAGGAGAGAATACAAGCAAGAGAGAATGCACACGTCTGACGGAGCAAGAAGCATGCGGAATCAAGGACAGGAGTATGCTCATTTCGCAACACTTTATTTGGTGATAGGAGGCCCAGACCCACTCCTCTGAGAAGGGATGACTACAGATTGGCTCTTCTATTAGCTGACCATCCGACACATACTGCCAGAAGAAGAAGAGCTGTCACAATGCTCTGCTTCTTGATGGTGTCCACCATGGTCATGGGAGTTTCGACGTATCTTGACTCAGTTTCCCTACACACTTGGAATGAGCTCACTGACGTCGGCCCTTATGGAATGCGGGCGCTCGGGGAGGGTATCGAAGACTATGAGGAAGAGATTCGAGCGCTGCCAAAGGTCGCAAGTGCAGCACTGACAATGCATGCCTTGGGATGTCTTCGACTTGAGAACGAGCCGCAGTACCGAGCTGACAACTACCTCAGGACTGGGAAGGGCTACAGTCTTGACCAAGACTACCTCGAGAACTTCCCATCTGTGTTCAATCTGGTGGCAGGTCGATTCCCAGAGAGCGATGTGGAGATTGCGGTCCCCGGGTATGTAGCAGAAGAGGCTAATGTCTGGATTGGTTCACAGATGTACTTCTCACCTTATGTGGAAGTAGGCCTGCAACCGGTAATCGTTGTGGGTGTCTATATCCAAGAGCAGGTAGAAAGGGCTCTGAACTTCTATAGATCCATTGCAGTGGTTGTCCCTAGTCTTCTGAACCCCGATGCGACCGAGTACAGTCTCTGTGTGGACATTGACAGGAGTCAGATATCACCCTTTGATGCGACCGGTGCGTTGAGGTTCCTCGAGCAAGTGGAACTCGACATCATCAGTCTAGACCCGGGGTATATCGAAGAACTTCGATACTCGAAGTTCCACGTTTCAGACTATCTGGCATCAAGCGTGGAAGAATATGTCGGATGGGTGTCTACTGTACGACTTGAACAGATAGCAAGAGGGCAGATTCTCCTCCTACTCGGCATGCTGCTAGCTCTAATGGTCACTCGCTACAACTTTGAGGAACGTCATGAAGAGATCAGGATTCTGTTGTCGAGAGGGGCATCTGGGTTCCAGGCTTATCGGAAGGTCTTGGGGGAAATCGTCGCGTTCTCGCTGATTGGAAGTGGTCTTGCCATCTTACTGGGGGGCCTGGTGAGTCGGATTGCCGCAGCATCGGTCGGGTTCATGGAATTTGACCTGTCACTCTTCGTGACCGAGCCATTCTTGATTTCGATTGAGAGCATAGTCCTTTCTCTTGTGCTAGGAGCAGTTCTCCCCATATCTGGGTTCATCATATACCGGATGCAGCAACCAAGAACAACCCCTGTCGAGAAGGAGAGGGGAAGGCTTGCCAAACTGACCGGAGGCCTTCGATTGTTGCGTTGGGACTTCTTAGTCGTCATCAGTTCTTCCGTTTTCATGGTTATACTCCATTTGGGGGGAACGGAAATCAGAACGAATCCCCTCATCTTGGTTACTCAGTTCTTCATTCCCATGATACTCTTCGTGGGAATTGCTAGCCTGACGATCAAGGTAATGACACGCATGGGACAACTGCTATCGAAGGCATTGTCTAATCTGGTAGGCACATTCTCTGCCTCGGTTGGAGCACGAAGAGTGGGTCGAAGCAAAGGCATGACAGGACCTGTGGTTCTTACCTTGGTTCTGGCGATGCTTCTGGTCGTCAATGGTGTGGCAACCTCACCTACAGTGGCAAGTACACAGCTCGTTCACACACGGTTCGCCATGGGAGCGGACGTTATCTTCCGTCTGAAAACTCCGATTTACTATATGTGGCCGGAATTCGCCAATTCCGTGGAGGATCATCCTCTGTGTGCAAACGGCACCTTCGTTACGGTCGGTAGTATGTCTCTATCAGAGGCTAGTGGAGAAGCTGCATCATTCGTCGCAGTTTCACCGATAGAGTATTCGCATATCGGTTATGACCATGAGGGAGTTCGACTTGACCAATCATATATGAATCAACTTCTCGGCGAGCTGGAAACGAGCCCAACGGGCGCGCTCATAACGGAGGATATATCTCAAGCATATCAGCTGGAAGTCGGCGACAGCCTAAGGGCGTTCTCGCTGGGGACTGAAGACGAATCCGCAGAGTTCAACATACTCGGAGTCGTCCCTGCAATACCTGCACCGATGATTCCGGGTGCCGCACTCGATACAACCGTCGGGCTGGGTCGCGTCCTATTGAACATCCATTATGTCGAGTCTAGGATTGACATCGTTCACGCTGCCAGCAACTATCTCTGTGTGGGGACAGTTGAGGGGGCGAACAGTACTGTCTTGATTCAAGATCTCAGAGAGGAATATGGGGTTGAATTCGTTGAGCAGGGCTATTTCGGCGCGGTTAGCACCCTAATGGAAACGTACACAGGACAGGCGAGCTATTCTCGTGATAGTGCAATTGACTCCATGTTGACTGTAATCTCAGTGGCTCCGGTCCTAGGAGCAGTGGCTGTCTACGAGATGCAGCTTGCGAGATCGAGAAGACGAGAGATAGCACTTCTCAAGTCAATTGGAGCCAAGTCACGAGAGCTTGTGAGGGTGCACCTAGCTGAAGTCTTGACCATCGCAATCCTAAGTTTCCCAGTTCTTCTTGTCTTCGGCTCTATATACATGGCTGGTTCCCTAGAATTCTCTTTCATGAAATACCAGATTTGGTCCTATTCCTTCCCCATCCCCATTTTTCTGCACTTCTCGTGGGCTCTGTCACTTAGTCTATTCCTCATCATTTGTGGTTCGGCGATACTAGGGTCACTACTACTCTTCTCAGTTGTGCATGACCGGGGCTGGAGGTATGAACTGGACGTAAAGGGGACGGGTGCTTCCTACTCGGAGGGGACTGGTTAGATGTACCTCTTCTCTCGAATTGCGTCACAGGCTCCTGAGGTGTTGATTACGCTACTCGTCTTCTCACTCTCGTCAGGAGTTCTCGGTGGAGTCCTCTTCTATCTTGATAGTGCCGGGCCAGACGTTATGGACGAGATGTCGGCTGAAACTCTAGTCGACATGGAGGTCTATCTTCATCCTTCCTTCTATAATCAGACTGAATTCACAATCTTGGATTTCATGGAGCTCATGGCTGAACAGGAGAGTGTGGGAACGCTGGAACACGTTTCGATACTGCAGGCGTATGATGCTAATGCGTCAGTGTCCGACCTCCGGAGAACTACTGCCCTCGGGATAGGAAGTACATTTCTAGAAACCTACTCAGACTTGGTTGACCTAGGTAGTGACAACCTCCAGTTGAATGAGAGTGGCTGCTACGTTGAAAGAACGGTATTCTTGGAGCAAGGCATGCAGATTGGCGGGAACTACACTGTTTCGATACCAGTGGAAAACGGTGGCGCACAGGAAAGGTTGAACCACACCTTCACGATTCTGGGGACCTTTGAAACAGACCTCACGAGCAATCATGGCCTCTACAACCAACAAGCGTTCTCCAACTTGCTATTGATGACCTCCCGCGAATCCCTATGGGTCAATTTCTCTCAATTGGAGCATGAAGGGGAGAACAGCATTCATGATAGAATCTGGGTGGGCTTCGACAAGAACTCGCTTGTAAGCGGAGATCCGACTGCCTCCGTTTCAGCCCTGAAGGCCATTGAGAACAGGGTCGAGCAGAGAATGCTTCCTTACGCATCTGTTGTCAAGTTTGAACTTGTCGATGTTATGAACGAGTACTCGGCATGGATTGCAAGTATGAGAGTCATAGCCCTTGCCTTTACAATACCGAGTCTAGTAATGGGAGTCATGTTAGTACAGTATAACAGCAATCTCCTCTCAGATGAACGAAGGCGCAACGTAGGCGCCCTAAAGACACGGGGGTCCTCTGACTCGCAGGCATTCTTTTGGGTTCTAGGCATGGTGCTTTTTGCAGGGATTGTGGGTAGCGTGGGTGCAATTCTTACGGGTGCATTCTTAGCTCTTCTCTCGGGAAGCATCAGAGAGCTTATGGTCTTCGACCTGACACAGCTTGGCTCATACGAATTGGTGTTGGGGCTTCAGTCTATTGCTGGTCTTGTTCTTTTCGCTTTTGGGGTGGGTGTAGCTGTTGGCGTTCCTACCGCAGTACGCGCCCTCCTCATGACTCCTGCCGAAGCACATAGTGTTCTTGAGCGTGAAGCTCTTACCCAAGAGGAGAAGATGTCGAGTCCTCTCATTCCGGGAGGCATTGTTGGGATTTCACTCGTTCTCCTCATTCCACTTTTGTCCTTTCTCAGTTCCTCATCTCTCAGTGTGCTTGGCTCTCTCCTCTTCGCCACGACTATTATCGCTCTTCTTGCAGGTTTTGTCGTGAGCCTAACTCTGCTCCTCTCGCGACTAGGCGCGTCGTTGAAATCGTCGATACTCACTAGAATACAGGGCCAGAGGCTCAAAGTGGGACTACAGCTGATAGGAAGAAGTGCTAGAGTCTTCAGGAGGTCAGAAACCTATTCACTGATGTTCATAGCCATGGTCTTCACGGCAGGAATCTTTTCCTCCTGGGCTGCGACAACGGGAAACAGCCACATGAAAGCCCTATTCCAGTATGAGGTGGGTGCAGATATTGTGATCGACGTAATGCCTGGGCTTGATAACGTAACTCCAGAACTCGTGGATGAGATAGAGAACATTGAAGGTGTGTCATGCGCCACAGGGATTCTGAAGATTGGTGCTACTGCCGAGTTCTGGAATGATTGGGGCGGCAATGTATGGCCGTTCAGAAGGTCCGCAACAATATATGGTGTTAATGGGAGTGAATTCTTGAGTTCAGCGTTCGTCATGCCGTACTTCACTTACTATCAGCACCCTGCTGAATCATTCCGTTTGCTCGATGAGAACTACACATGCATCATGTCATCTTTCAGGCCAGTCATTGGATATGAAACGGTCAACTTCGGTGAGAGGGCACCAATCTTCTCGGACCAGATGATTCTTGAGTTCTACACTCCAAGCGGTAAACAGCGGAGCAACCACACAATCGTAGATGTGATGGCTGACCACCCCGCAGGCTTTGTACCCCAAGTATATGGAAGATCTCCGTTCCAAAAAGCCACATATTTCCCGGGTGAGGAACATATCGACATCTTCTTCGTGGTCAATCTGGACTATGTGCATTCTGTCATCAATCATACCTTGGTGAACAAGATCTATGTGGATCTCGAACCAACAGCAGACTACAATAGGATCATGTCCGAGATTGTTGATTTGGCACCGCGCAGTTTCTCTTCGGTTGAATCTCCACTTCCGAGTATCGACGCGGTTCTTGACACAAGGGCCGGCCAGACTGTCTATGGTGCCTACTCGCTCAACATAATGTTCTCTGTGCTCTACCTTACAGCCGGCACCACTCTCGTCATGACTGCAAAGATTCGCAAAATGCGAAAGAGTTTCTCCATACTTAGGGCACTCGGTTCGGAATCTGAATCGATAACGAGACCAATGTTGGTGGACACCGCAATCGGACTGGTCCTCGGGGCGGTCATCGGGACACTTGCTGGATACTTGTTGACCATGATTGTACTTCGACTCCCGCTCACATACCTAGGACTTGCAACGGAGGTTTCATGGGATGGGCTACCTGTCACTCTATCAGTGCCTCTGGGGCTGACGCTTGGTATCTTGACAATC
>JBHLPB010000039.1:0-13621 GCA_048939905.1 Promethearchaeota archaeon | reverse complement strand
CCATGAGCTCTGCCGGAGTCCATGTACCTAGCTCCTTCCTGAAACTCCTGGCCACCCCAGCGAAAGCATGGGTTGTCGTCAGAATCTTGCCACCTGCTTCAAGAATGGCCGCTCTATTCTCATCATCAAGTTCGTTCTCGTTCGGCAATGAGAATCCAGTATGATGAGTGACGACTACAACCTCATGCTTAGAGAACCTCTCAGCGGCGGCGAGACCTGTCGCACCAGTGGTTGTTGCCACTACGACCCGTTCAATCTCTGGGTTCTCCTTCAGAAAAGACTCCACAACAGATAGGACCTTCTCAGTGTGTTCAGCAGAAGCCTCCTCCAAGTGGACTGTTTCAATCTTCATACTGGACTAAGGAGACTATTCCGCACTTGAGGATTACCCATTTCAACTCAGTCGAAGTCAGCATCGATCTTCCTTCGCTGAATCAGACTCCTCAACTCAATTCGCATATTCGAGGAATACTCACGTGGCTCACGAAGCATCAGGTAGAACGAGGAAGATATGAGCCTCAGAACTGAGCTCAACACCATCATAGAGAAGACTGCGAAATGTGCTCCGACTGCGAGAGCTAGTGAATCCCCGAGAAGCCCAGATGTCAGGGAACCAAAGAAGCAGATGATGCCAGTGAACGTATTGAACACTGCCAGATGAGCTCCTCTCTCCTTCTGGGGGGCGACATCATAGATGTAGGCAGTGATCGAGTTGAAGCTTGTTGCCACACTGAAACCAGCTAGGGCGTTGGCGACGTATATCACGATGGCGTGTGTGGCAAATGCGTACATGAGCGGAACAATGAACAGGGAACCTCTTCCAACAAGAATCAATGGCTTCCGACCTACTCGGTCACTCAGATTCCCCATTGGGATTGTGAAAAGGACTATTGTGATGGTCATGACAGCCGATGCGATCGCAATCTCCAAGTTTGTGAAGCCGAGCCAATCCTTCTGAATCACTATGAAGTACGGCCAAGCCATTGACATTGCAAACGAGAAGAAGACCGATATGAGAGCAAACCTTCTGAAGTCACCTGCCCGAGAGAGTAGCGTCAGTACGGGAGGGAAATCTCTCTTCTTGGTCGGGTCTCTCTTCCCTTCTCTGATTGTCAGGGAGAGTATCGACGTCACGATGCCAAAGATGGCAGTGAAATAGAATGGTAGGTAGTACATCTCTCTCCATGCTTCAACACTGGGCAAGAGAATCAGTCCGAAATCTCCCAGAGCTGCTCGAAGGAAAGGAATCAACGCTGGAAATCCTGCGATGAAGCCAGAAGCTAGCGTTGCCACTAGGGATGCCACATTGGTCGCCAGACCAAGTCTACCTAACTCGGTCCCCCTTTGCTCCTCGTCCATGAGGCCACCCAACAACGACTGCCAAGTGGGTATCTGAATACTAAACAGAATCGACTGGATTCCGTACAGCAGAATCATCTCAATGGGAGTCGCAGCCCACAGGAAGAAGAATACCATAGCCAGTCCAGTAAGCGTTCCGAAGGCCACGAACCTCTTGGTATGACCCAGCCGATCTGACCATGCGCCCCAAGCAGGCTGGAGGATGGAGGGTGCAGCATTGCCCACACTTCTGAAGGCACCAAGTTCAGCATAGCTTGCCCCCATGTCGATCATGTAGGCTTGGAGAAAGGGTTGATGCAGACCCATAGCAAACTGGGTCAAAGCTCCAACGGCATACACCTTTGGTGGAAGCTTCTGCCGCTGAACCACTTCCACCGAGTCGGGCATCTCAATCCAACCTTAGTGACGTGCTGCGAAGCGACCACCATTTAACTCTAGTTCTGACAACATCAGCATTCTGCGGTCTTCGCGAAGACCGTCATTGTTAATACCATCGTCTTTGTGAATGATTTGGTTGTGAGAGCTACATCATGCTCGGTGACAACATATATCGAAGACGAATGAAGCAAATCTCAGATTTCTTGGGGCAGGAGAAGATCGACTTTGCACTCCTTACTCCCTCTCCCGCGTTCCAGTATGTGACGGGCATTCGTGGAGGGATGATGGAACGCCTTGTTGCTCTTCTGATGACACCGGACCAAGACCCCAAGATTGTGGCACCCTCATTCGAAGTTTCTAATCTTTCACCGCGTACTTGGGTTGAGGAGTTCCTTCCGTGGGCGGAGGACGAAGATCCCTACAAGATTGTTGCAGGCGAGGCGGGAGCTGAGAACGGCGGTCACGCTGTGGCCTTCGACGAGCATTTGCCGTTGGGAGTCTACTGGCAGATAGAGAAAGCGTTGGGCGGATTCCAACGTACCACCTCCTTGACACCCATTATCAATGAGATGCGACTCATCAAGAGCGATGAGGAGGTTGATCTCATGAAGAAGGCGGGACGGATCATCGATGCGGCAGTGACCAAAGCATACAAGGAGGCCAGCTTGGGTATGACTGAGATAGAGATGCGTCAGATTGTGAATGCTGAAGTCATCCACCAAGGGGCGGAACCCACCTTCGCTGCTGTTCAATTTGGCGAAAACAGTGCTGTGGCCCACGCAGCCCCTGGGAGGCGCGAGTTGGAGAAAGGCGATACTGTTCTTCTCGACTGTGGCTGTGTAGTCGGAGGCTACAACACAGACATGACACGCATGGGTGTTGCTGGTCCTCCCTCTGATGAACAGAAACACATTCATTCTGTTGTGCTAGAGGCACAAGAGAACGCAATAGAACGGATTGCCCCTGGACTCGCCTGCGGAGCAGCAGATGGAATTGCTCGCAAGGTGATTGAAGAGGCCGGGTATGGAGAGTACTTCACTCACAGGCTTGGTCATGGTATCGGGATTCAGGTACACGAACCCCCATATCTCATAAGGGGCAATGCACTGGAGCTCCAACCCGGGATGACACATAGTGTCGAACCAGGTATCTATCTCGATAGCAAGTTCGGTGTTAGAATTGAGGACTTGGTCTGTGTACGGGAAGATGGTGCAGAAGTGTTGACTTACACTGCAAAGGACCTCTTCATACTGGACCTTTGACCTCATTCACTCACTTTCTTCGGCCTTGTCCTGGGCCTTGGAGAGAATGTCCTCCATTCGCTTCCTATCTTCTTCAGAAAGACGTTCCATAGCTTCTGCCGACTGCCGCAGCATCGGTGCCATGACAAGTGAGTAGACCGCAGGTAGAGCAGCCATAGTTTCAATTCTCTCGATATAGTCCTTCTCTGCGAGGTCGCGGGATTCCTTGAGAGCCTCTTTGGAAACCTCTCCTTGACCTACACCGGGGCAGTTCTTGTTGCCCAAGAAATACTTCTCGCCATCGTGCTGCAACGGGAATGTCCTACAAGAAATGGGCCGGGAGTATCTGATGGTGCACCCATTGGCATCCTCATCGAAGAACACGCATGCAGTTCCATCCGGGTCGTCCTTGAGGGGCTTTCGAATGGTTTCGATGACAAATGGTTCCTTCTCGGACTCAGGCGGCACAATTCTCAAACCTACGATGATGTGGCCAATGTATCCTTGTGTGGTCCATCTGCTAAGGTCTCCAATTGTCACGTTTATATTAGGGCGAATGTGGCACTCGCGAGTTGTGCATTTCTGCTCAAGACACTTGAAAGTGTACTTCGCCTTCTCTGAGTCTTCGGCCACTTCAGTTCACCAAACCTCTGGTCGCACCGTGCTGATATCGTCAATCTCTTAATGTTTTCGAAACGGATACCTAGCTGGCTACTTTGTACATGCCGAAAGGTATTTCTCCAAACTGAATGTGGCGAAGTCAACTGAAAGGGAGAGTCTTGACCCGGGGTACGCTGTGGAGTCCACAAAATGGTTGAAACTCAATGGTACAGCAACGATTTGGAGCACGTCTTTAGAGAACTTGAAACATCAGAACATGGCCTGAGTGAGAAAGAGGCTGCCGCACGCCTCGAAAACTATGGTTACAACGAGCTGATTGAAACTGGGAAGACAAGCCCCATCATGATGTTTCTGAGGCAGTTCGCGGATCCAATGGTCCTAATTCTTCTCGTGGCCATCGCGATTTCATTGGTCACGTCAGTCTTTTCTCATGAAAACGGAGGAGAACACGGTCTCATAGATGCTATCGTGATCTCTGCCATCGTGATTTTCAATGCAGTATTTGGATTCATTCAGGAGTATCGATCTGAGAAAGCGCTTGAAGCGCTGAAAGAGATGGCGGCGCCCAAGGCCAAAGTGATACGTGGCGGATCCTGGAGAGAGATTGACTCCCGCTATGTGGTTCCTGGCGATGTCATTGGATTGGAACCAGGAGACAAAGTTCCTACAGACGCTAGAGTGGGGTATGCTGTTGGACTTGGTGCAGACGAGTCCGTGCTTACGGGTGAGTCAATCGCAGTACGGAAGATTGTGGAACCAATATACCTGGAAACGGTGACCGTCGGTGACATGAAGAACATGGTATTCCAAGGTACTACGATTGTATCCGGAAAGGGTCAGGCAGTGGTCACGGCCACAGGAATGAAAACTAGGTTCGGACAGATAGCGGAGATGGTTCAAGAGAGTGAGAAGGACATGACTCCTCTCCAGCTCGACCTAGCCGACCTTGGTAAGAAACTTGGAATCCTAGTGATTGCACTATGTGTGATTGTCTTCGTGGCAGAGATTATTGAAGGAGTCACATCAAATCCAGGCGAAGCGCTGTTGGCCGCCATCGCTCTGGCCGTTTCAGCGATACCCGAAGGGCTGCCCGCCGTCGTGACAATCACGCTGGCCATAGGTGTACAGATGATGGTAGACAAGAATGCCATTGTAAGGCGACTGCCATCGGTGGAAACGCTTGGCTCCACTACTGTGATTGCCTCAGACAAGACCGGCACAATAACGAAGAACGAGATGACAGTGCAACGGCTGTTTATGAACGGTATCACGGTCACTGTCACAGGCGTAGGTTATAACAAAGAAGGGGAGTTCTGCCGGTCGAGTGCTGAGTATGATATCAAGACAGACCCTCATGCCGTGAAACTCCTCGAAATAGGGCAATTATGCACAAACTCGCTTCTTCAAGTTGACTCAACTGGCAAGGCTGATTGGACAGTCATAGGGGACCCGACAGAGGGAGCTTTGCTCGTTGCCGCTGAGAAAGCAGGCTTGACCTACGATACAACATGGTCCAAGTACAACGAGATCTCTGAGATTTCCTTTGACTCAGCAAGAAAACGCATGACCTCAATCTGTGAGAACAGTGACGGCTCTCTTTGGGCATTCTCAAAAGGTGCCCCTGAGATAATCCTTCCTCTCTGTGACAGAATATACAAGAACGATAGTGTCGCTCTTCTCTCAGAGGAGGTCAAGGAAGAAACACTCAATGTAAGCGCAGATTTCGCTGAGAATGCTCTTCGAGTCTTGGCTTTCGCATATCGCCCCCTTGAGAAGAAACTACCGGAATGGGAACCAGAGAGTGTTGAGAGGAACCTCATCTTCGTTGGGCTGGTTGGCATGATTGATCCTCCCAGGGAAGAGGTCCGCGAAGCCATCAAGACAGCTGAGCGAGCAGGAATCAGGCCCATCATGATAACTGGAGACCACGAACTGACGGCAAGGGCAATTGCTGCAGATGTTGGGCTTATCCGGCGTGAAGCGGCGGTCGTAACAGGAGCCATGATAGACTCTATGAATAGCGAAGAGATTCGTGATGTGGTTCAATCAATCGACGTCTTTGCTAGGGTCGCTCCTGATCACAAGCTTGAGATTGTGAAGGCGCTCAAGTCGCACAACGAGGTCGTAGCTATGACTGGCGATGGAGTAAACGATGCTCCTGCCGTTAAGACCGCAGATGTGGGCGTGTCGATGGGCGTTCGCGGTGCTGACGTTACAAAGGAAGCGTCGGACGTCATACTGACTGATGATAACTTCGCCACGATTGTGACCGCAGTTGAAAAGGGTCGTGAAATCTACTCGAACATCCGCAAATTCGTGCGGTTCCTCTTGGCGGCCAACTTTGATGAGATATTCCTGATCTTCACGATTATCATGCTAGGACTACCGCTTCCACTCACTCCAATACAGATTCTGTGGCTGAATCTTGCCACAGATGGATTCCCCGCCTTGGCTCTAGGAGTTGATCCAGCCGAGGAAGGAGTGATGGATAGACCTCCAAGGAAGCCTGGCGAAAAGATGATGAATAGAGGAATGATTCAGTTCGTCATAATCGCAGGACTTGTCGCGTTTGCCTCCTCAGCCTTCGTCTTCCTTTGGACACTCTCAACTTACGGCGGATGGATACCGGGCCTTACTGGACCTCCAGTAGATTGGAGTAGTGAGATATGGAGTAGTGCACTGAAGCATGCAAGGACTGCGGCGTTTGCCGGTGTCGTGACTTTCGAGTTGATGTTCGTTTGGAACTGCAGAGATGAGTACAAACCTGTATGGAAGACCAACATAACAAACTCCAGAGCACTCATAGGTGCAGTGCTCCTTTCGGTTGTCCTTACAATGGCCACCATCTATGTTCCGTTCATGTGGCCACTATTCCAGACGATGCCTCTGCAGCCGATAGACTGGGCCGTGATTATTGTGACGTGCATCCCTGGACTGTTAATCCCACCACACATTGTATTCGGACACAGGAAGCGGAACGGAACCTAGGAGGGAAGTCTCTTCTCGAGCCAGGCGTTCATGTCTCCCAGAACTTGGTCCTTCTCAGGTTCTTCGGAGATTTCATGGTAGAAACCTTCATACAGCCTGAACTCCTTGTCGACTGAGGCAATGGTATCGAAGAACTCCTGCACTTTCTCCGGCGACACTTGTTTGTCGGCTCCTGCCTGCTGTATCAAGACAGGAAGAAGAATCCTCGGTCCGAGCGTAAGCGATTGTTCCGAGGCCCTTAGCGCCTCAATCCCAAACCTAGCCGTCACCCTGTCTACTCGGAGCGGGTCTTCCTCGTGACGTCTGATGACTTCAGGACTCCTCGAGGATTCTTGATAGTCCCTAGGAATGTCGAACATTCTCTTCACGTTCAGAAGTGAGAGAATGCTCCCAAAGAACTTGGTCGCTGGATTGAGATCCAGTGTCTGAAAAACAGCTGGACAGTGCAGTAGGATTCCGTCAACCGTCCTAGGATACGCCACTACGTAGCGGAGTACTTTCACACCACCAAGAGAGATACCATACAAGTAGGTGAGTTTGTTCAGGAACCGATCCTTGACCTGCATCACTATGTTCTGGATGTCCTCCATGTACTCATCGAATCGCATCACATGACCCTTGAGTCCATCGAAGTGGCCAAACCCTCTCATATCGGGTGCAAAGACTGCTATTCCATTCTCAGCAAAGTGCTCACCAATCGTGGCAAGGTCGAGGGCGTGGCTACCCAAGCCGTGGATTGCTATCAGAAGTGCACGAGGCCTCTCGCTGTCAGGTATCCAAGAGGCCATGTACATGCGGGTTCCATCGTATCCAATGTAATGCGTTTCTTTGAACTTCATTAGCGGCACGCATTTTCAGTTTGTCAACTCACCCATTAATCTTGCCTGAAGAAAGTAGAAGAGCGATCCCGAAGGACCACCCTTGTCGGAGGCAGGAAGCTAAAATCTGTTGGGAACCGGCTTCTCCCCGGAATAGTCGTAGAAGCCCATTCCAGTCTTTCTTCCAAGCCAGCCGGCTCGTACCATCTTCCTCAGTAATGAGGGCGCCCTATACTTGCTGTCTTTGAACTCATCCACGAAGTAGTCTGAGATGTGCAGCGTCGTATCAAGCCCCACAAAGTCAAGCAGTTCCAAAGGCCCCATCGGCCAGTTTAGACCTAGCTTGATTGCGAGGTCCATGTCCTCTACCGTGGCGATTCCCTCCTGTATCGCAAAGACAGCCTCGTTCAGTGCTGGAACCAAAAGGCGATTCACTGCAAATCCGGGAGCCTCGTTGACCAATACTGTTTCCTTTCCTATCTTGGCAGAGACCGCTTTGATAACTTCTACAGTATTGTCGTCGGTTCCTTGACCTTTGATAATCTCGACAAGACGCATCACAGGGACTGGGTTGAAAAAGTGCATCCCCACAAAGAGATTCGGTCTCTCTGTGACAGCGGCCATCTGAGTGATGCTGATGCTTGACGTGTTTGAGGCAAGAATAGCGTGCTTAGGCGCCATTTTGTCAACTTCCTTCCAGACATCGAGCTTCAACTGCACTATTTCCGGCACTGCCTCAATGACGAGGTCGGCACCCTCGACAGCCTCCTTGAGATCGAGAACCCCTTCGATCCGACCGAGGATTGCATCTATCTCTTCTTGTGTAATCCTCCCCTTCTTGAGTCCCCTTTCCAGGTTCTTTGTAATCGTATCTATGCCCTTGTCAAGGAACTTCTGTTCAATGTCTCTCATCTTTACCTCATAGCCCGCCTGAGCACAAACATGAGCGATTCCATTACCCATTAGTCCTGCACCCAGGACTGCTATCTTCTTGATTTCCATCCTTCTCGTCCTCTCCTTGATGGTTTTGTTGTTTCTCGGTCCAGAAATGGTCGGTAATATGTTTGACTGTCTAGATGTCTTAAGACGTGGGAACCCTGGCCATGTACAGCTCTGCTACCAAAAGGTACGCGGTAGCAAACTTAATACCGAATGGTGCGCAGTTTGCCTGAAGAGCTATCAAGCACGATATGTGCGAGCCAGAGGGATATTCATGGGTGAACGACCACAGTTTCTAACCGTTACCTACTCAGACCGGGGTCTCACGACAATGGGCCATGAGAGGAAGATGGTACGTGAGAAGGACGTGAAGTTCGACGGCGAAGAAGGATCGATGGAAGTCACGGATATTCGACTTGTGTGGATCAAGAAGCCCTCAAGATGGGGGGCGGCCAAGAAGTTTGGAGCACTTGCAGGAGCTGTTGCAGGCGCTGCGATTCTTGAGGGAATCGGACGAGAAATGGGCGGAATTGGTGGAAGGGCCGTGCGCGGCATTGGTCGCGGCCTGGGCTTTGCCGCTGTTGGGGCGGCCATATCATCATGGAGTTCGGATTCCTTCTACAACAAAGATGCCAATGGCAACACAGAGAGTCTTGCCATTCCGATACTGGCAATAAGCCAGGCCGCACAGAGTGGAAGTGATTTGATTGTGACACTGAAGTCCGGAGGAGATATGCGCTTCAGCTTCAGGCAGAAGAGAGTCATTCCTTCGATTATGGCTAATATCAGTTCAGCTCAGAATGAAGGTAAGTGTCCGTATTGTGGATCTGGTAATTCGCCCGGAGCCAATGCCTGTACCAAATGTGGCGCACCTCTCGAAGGCGGTGGCGGTGGTGCCGCCGCCGGCGGAGCTGGCTTCTGTACGAATTGCGGCGCATCACTAGACCCTGGTGATAGATTCTGTGCGAAGTGCGGACATGGCGTTGGATAGGTAAAATCACCGGAAGAGGTCTTCGGCAGCTGTCCTTTGGACGGCCCTGCCGACAATCCCATCCTCTTCTATTTCATAGCCCCGTATAATCACTACTGGGACCGCATCATCAGCTTGCCCCATCAATGGTTCTGCGGCAGCTGCAAGCTCATCAATCTGACAAACGGTTGAGCGTTTCAAGATTCTGCCATAGAGGTCTCTTCTTCCTCGATTATGCCTGAAAGCACCGATGCCAGCACAACCAAGGGCGATGTTGACAGAACCCATCCTCCAAGGGCGGCCTTGTGTGTCAGAGATGATTACTGCTAGTCTTCGTCCGGTTCCTTCCTGCAAAGCATCTAGAATCCGTGATGCGCTCGCGTCAGGGTCTTCCGGGAGTAGCAGGAAACAATCGACAGGTGCATTCGAGCGGTCTACGCCGCTGAAGTTGCATACGAGTCCACTATGTGTTTCAGTGACCAAGACACCCTCACTTCTCAGTACTCGCTTGCTCTCCTGAAGCGCAAGTTCCACGTGTGCAGGTTCGAATCCATTTGCAGCCGCGATTGCACGTGCTTTGTCGGTGACTTTGATGGTGTCCTCATGGACCACACGACCCTCAGCCTTTGAAACAACAGAGTGGGCGATGATGACTATGTCCATCTCCATAAGTTCTATCTGCGATTCACGTACTGCTTCGAGAATGATTCCTGAGATGTCATCCCCCTGCTCGATTATCGGAATACCTGGAACACCAAATAGCTGTAACGGCCTCACATTCAAGCGGTCACGCCCTATCTGATTCAACTAGCTGATAGCGGAAAAGTCTATCTCAAATGACGGCCTTCGGGTAAACATCTAGTCAGTCCTCTTAGCGGACCCCTTTTTGGCATCCAAAACACTTCTGAGAGGGTGTTTTAACAGGAAAACAATAAATGCGATGATAAGGAAATCCTGAGAAGCGAGAAGTGCAGTTCTAGGCCTTAACAGGGGTCTTCCACTTAATGAATGCGAAGCCCGGAAGCTTGAGCATAGAGCGACAAAAGGAGTGATTGATTTGAGCTCGAAGAAAAAGAAGAAGTCCGCAAAGCGAAAGAAGAGTCCATCCTCTAAGAAAAGCGGGACTGCAGAACCGGAACTCTCGAGGGCAGGAGACATTCGGGAAGGTACGATTGCCAAATTCATGCGTAAGAGAACCCAGCTCGTAGGCTTCGAAACGGGACTCAACAAGCATACTCAGTTTGCCATTGAGTTTCTTGACAATGCGATAGATGCCCTTGAGAGTTGGTGGTGGAAGACAGATAGAAGACCACGACTGGACGACGAACTGGATCCGAAATACATGCAAGAGATACGTGAGAAGCTGGACGGGACACTTGAGGACTCCATTGCCATCAGCAAGAAACTAGAGAAGGACATTCGGGAGGGAAAGGAAGTCGAGATCCCTCCACGAAGAAAGGAAACCTTGGAAGAACGACTTACGACATTCAGGAAGTTCCTGGTGCCATTTCGAGGAATGATCAATCGACGGGAGCCCCTATGCGTCATTCAGCTCACCGAGGTCTTTATGCCAGATCTGGTGCCGCTAGATGACGAAGAAGGCTTCAAAGTCTACGAGTTCACCTGCTTCGACAATGGCGTCGGAATGGTCCCATCGGACCTAGAGAAATTCGGGATCTATCTGGCATCGAGTAAGTCTGAGAAACTCCGGCAGACAAGAGGAAGCCAAGGTTTCGGCGCGCCGTCTGCCTTCAGTGATGCCCAGAACACTACTGGGAAACCTATCTTCACGGTCACAAAGAGATTCAACTCCGGGGCGGCCACTGTATCAGATTTCTATACTACCACTGCCAACACAAAGGACTATGTAGGAGGGCCTATGGACATGGAGCTCCCATTTGAGCACGGCACCTACATTCGATTGAACTACCTCAACATACAGTACAGACGTGGCTACGCCGACACCTACTGCGAGATGGCGTCTTTGCTCAACTCGCATGTCACAATCGTCTTCATAGATCCCTATGGTGCAGTTCACATCTATCCAAGGCGAGTCAAGGAGTTTCCAGAAGAGCCCAAGTATGCGCAACCACACCCTGCGAGTATCCGTATCGGTGAATTCCAAGACCTTCTCCGGGAAACAGCCGAAACAGACCTGCGTGGCTTTCTTACTAGGGCGTTCTGCAGGCTTAGCACCAACAAGGCACGCAAGATAATAACCAATGCCAACAAGGACTTGAAAAGGCGTCATCTTGACGTTCTTGGCCCGGGAACACCCGCTGACTCATTGTCGAAGACAGAGATTGAGCTCCTCTACAAATCATTCTCAAGCGAAGACTATATCGCCCCTCCAACTGACACCGTTGTCCCGGTGGGAGAAGAAGTCTTCGAGCAGACAATCCAGATGGCATATAATCCCGATTTCGTGACCGCTGTGACCAGAAAGCCTACTTCTGGCAAGGGGCTAGCATTCTCTGTTGAAGCCTGCATTGCATACGGTGGCGAAATCAAGCCGGCTACTTCTGCTCCGATGGTCCTGTGGAGATTTGTGAATCGGGTTCCCAAATTGAGGGACAATAGCGACTGCGCGACGTGGAAGGCCAGTGCTTCAGTGAACTGGAAGAACTACAAGGTTCAGACATTTGATAACGGCATCCCTCGAGGTCCCATAATGGTATTCATTCACGTAGCAGGAGCCTACGTACACGTGATGTTCAAGGGACAAAGTAAGCAGGCGCTTGCCGAAGATGAAGTACTTCTCAGAGAAATCAAACTAGCCTTGGAGGATGCAGGTAGGAGATTCAGGCGCTACATTACGAGAAGAGAAACCGCGAGGCGAAAGGCAAAGAGAGCAGGCATTCTGGCGATGTACGCAGATCAGTTCGCTCAGAGCCTCGCAGCCATTGCGAATGATGGAAGGACGAGACGCGCGTTTGACCCAGAGGTTGTGGCGAGGAAGATACGGGATTCCATCACTGGCTTAGAAACGGCTGACGACCAAGAAGAAACAGAAACTGATGCCCGGGGTACAGATTTGGTGGCAGATTTGCCTCTAGGCGATGGTGAAGAGGAATCAGTCGAGGTGCCTGCGGAGGGTGTCGAATAGTGTCGGGCAAGAAGAAGACAGAGACTGTCCAGGCAACTCTTGACCAGACAGAAGACTCAGGAAAGAAAGCCTCCGGTACGAAGACGAGAAGAACGGCTAAAAAGACCACCAAGAAGGAAGAAGCAAAGAAGAAAGCCACCGCGACAAGACCCACTACAAGAAAGAAAGTGACCAAGAAGAAGGTATCCAAGCCCAAGAAGAAGGTAAAGAAATCAGAGAAGAAGGCGCCCGAGTCAAAGAAGGAAGAAGTCGACCCTAGACTGGTGTCCTTGCCTGGAGTGGGGAATAAGCTCGCCGAGAAGCTTGCCAAAGCGGGCTATGGTACATTGGATAAGGTATCCAGAGCAAGATCGAAAAGCCTTGCCAAGAAGGTGGACGGACTCAGTGCAGCCGGAGCCAAGAAGCTGGTTTCAGCTGCAAAGGAAATCATAAAGGCGTCCGCGGAACCAGAACCTGTTTTGCGGGAAGTCGAGGTCAGTGTGGAGGCTGACACTGAGATTGAGGCAACTCCATTAACGCAACTAAGTCTGACTGACTTGCCAGGAGTCGGGGCGAAACTTGCAAAGGAGCTGGAACGATCCGGCTACAATACTGTTGCTCGAATATCCCGCTCGCGACCGAGTTCAGTGGCCAAGGTCGTCGACGGCTTAAGCCTTAAACGCGCTACGGTGCTCGTAGATGCTGCAATTGAACTCGTTCGTGAAGCTGAGATGCAATCGGTGGCCGCCATAGGAAAACCGAAGCCCAAACCAAAAGAGAAGACTGTAGCAAAGGAAGAGGAGCCCATACCACTTGAACCTGACACGGAAGTACAACCGGAGCCGCTCCCGGCGGCTGTCGATGAGGCTCCCAAGGAAGAACCTGCCAGAAAGCCCCCGAAGAAGCCTAAGAAGAAGAAGCCCATAGTCGAGCCAATCGAGGAAACGCTGAAGAAGCCAAAGCCAAAGAAGAAGAAGTCCGGACTTCCAGTACCGGAGTCTATTAGGAAACTGACCAAGGCCATGAAGAAGAAGTGGGCTGAGGCAGAAGCACGTGAAGCGGCCCTGCGAGCCGGTGAGCTTCCTGACGAGGAATCTGCGCCTCTGAAGGAAACAGTAAAAGTCGTAGGCCTGACATCTGATGAGACAAAAACCAGTCTCTTGGAGGTGGCCCAGGAAGTACTCAGCGAGGCGATGACGACTGGACGACCTGCTTTTGAGAT
>JBHLPB010000038.1:0-13626 GCA_048939905.1 Promethearchaeota archaeon | reverse complement strand
GAGATTGCGAGTGTCTTGTATTCAGTAGAACCTATGCCGGCACTATTTGAGAACGTCAAGGAGTCCGATTTCAGGGTTGCTGGCAACCTATTCTGTACAAAAGAGCAAATTGCTGACTACTTCGGAATCGATGTAAGAGATATCATTCCGACGCTAGCCCGTGCCATTGAGAGTCGTAGCCAACCCGAAACAATTGCTGATGCTCCATGTCAAGAAGTAGTAAGGGGAGATGTGGACCTCAACGTGTTGCCGATACTGCTTCACAATGAGTTGGACGGCGGACCCTATATCTCGTCAGGAGTTGTGGTGGCCGCAGATCCTGAGTACGGTCAGAATCTAGACTTCCACAGGGCAATGCAGATTGGAAAAGATCGAATGGTGGCAAGAGTCGTACGAGGTCGTGATTTCCACAAGTTCCTTGAGAGGAATGGTGAGATTGACGCCGCATTCTGCATTGGCAACACTCCTGAGGTGTTGATTGCGGCTGCAACATCAGTTGAAACAGGAGTAAATGAACTGGAGATAGCCAATGCTCTGAAACCAATCCGAGTAACTAGAGCGAAAAGTGTGGACCTGATGATTCCCGCAGACTGCGAATTCGTCCTCGAAGGAAGGGTCATTCTAGATGAGAAGCATGATGAGGGTCCATTCATAGATCTGACAGAAACTGTGGACGTCGTCAGGCAGGAGCCAGTATTTGAAGTCAAGACAATCACTCATAGAAAGACCGCCATCTGGCAGGGATTGCTACCAGGGCGGCTCGAACACAAGATTCTCATGGGAATGCCTCGAGAACCCACGGTATTCAGGAGTATCAAGGAACGTGGAGTTGATGTCTTAGATGTGAACATCACTCCTGGTGGTACCAGTTGGCTACACATCGCTGTGCAAATCAGAAAGATGCATGATGATGATGGACTGAAGGCTCTTGAAGGCGCATTTACAGGCCATCGAAGTGCGAAACATGTCTGGGTCTATGACGAGGACATTGACATCTATGATGAGCAGGAAAGGGAGTGGGCTATGGCAACTCGATTCCAGGGAGATGTGAATCTACTCATAAAGGACAGAGAGCCTGGTAGCTCACTAGATCCGAGTGCCGAGCCTGGCACAAAGATGACAACAAAAATCGGCTTCGACTGCACTAAGGTCTTAGATACCAAAGGTAAGAGCTTTGACAAGGCAGAGTTTCCAAAGGTAGATTTGAAGAAGTTCTTGGGTGAATGAGATGGGACTGAATCTCACATCAGAGGAGCAGGACATGCTTGAGGGAAAGAGGGGTAATGCTACTAGGAAAGCAATGGAAATCATCACTACATTGGGCGAGATCTACGGCGCCGAACGATTGATTCCGGTTGTCAGTGTTCAGATAGCAGGGGTCTCCTATCACAATCTGGGCGAAGCAGGTCTCGAGTATCTTTCAGAGATGGCAGAAGATGGTCGGACGCGGGTTCTGACTACTCTGAATCCTGCTGGAATGGACCTTCTGGAATGGAAGAAGCATGGTATTAGTGATGATTTTGCGGTGAATCAAAAGAGAGTGGTTGATGCCTTCTCAAAGATGGGAGTAGTCACCACCTGTACTTGCACGCCTTATCTGATTGGCAACCTGCCGCACTATGGCGAACACATAGCTTGGGCAGAGTCCTCGGCTGTATGCTTTGCGAACTCGGTGATTGGTGCCCGTACAAATAGGGAGGGTGGACCGAGTGCCCTAGCCTCCGCACTCACGGGGAAGACTGCGGAGTATGGGTTCCATCTTGAGAAGAACAGGATGGCACAGGTTGGTTATGAGGTAGAAGCAGAGCTGAAGACAACTGACGACTTTGGTCTGCTAGGAAAGGTCATGGGCGACCGCACTGGGAAGGAAGTTCCCTACATCACCGGAGTTTCTCATGCTACAACGGACCACCTGAGATCGTTTTGCGCGTCAATCGCGACATATGGAGGAGTTGCTCTCTTCCACATGGAAGGGATTACCCCCAACCGTACAGCAGTACCTGAAATCACAGAAACTGTGACCAAGGAAGACCTTGAGAAGGCTAGACAGGAGCTAGATGATGAGAGTGCCGAGATTGACTTCATCAGTGTTGGATGCCCGCATGCAAGCATCGCTGACATAGCCAGAGTGGCTGAGCTGCTTGATGGAAAGAAGGTGACTGAAGGAAAGACTGTCTGGATAACTACTGCGAAGCCGACCAAGGATGTGGCCACTAAGATGGGCTACTATGACAAGATAGAGAGAGCCGGGGCATACTTGGTGAGTGACGCTTGTTGTGCAGTGGCACCGCTGAAGGGACGTTTCAAGGGTCTAATGACGGATTCTGCCAAAGCGTGCTTCTACGCTAGGGGGAAGAATAGATTCGACGTGAGAATAAGGACAGTTGACGAGTGTATCAAGGCGGCGATTTCATGATAGAGCTACAAGGTCGTAAGATCTACAAGGGAAAGGCAGAAGGAGAAGCGCTTGTGACAGGAGTGGATTTGAGTTTCTACGGGGGCGTTGATCCTGAAACCGGCGAGATCGTGGAGAAGGATCATCCTCTGGAGGGACTGTCAGTTGCTGGCAAGATTCTAGTCATGCCGAGCGGGAAGGGTTCCACAGTCGGATCATATGTTCTCTATGCTCTCAGAAAGGCTGACAAGGCTCCGGCTGCCATTGTTAACAAGGAAACCGATCCAGTCATCGCAGTTGGCAGTATCATATCTGAGATACCTACTGTCGACAGTGTCGACATCACGAAGATAGAAAATGGACAGACTGTGGAAGTGGATGCCGACCGCGGCGTCGTTTCCATCCGCCAAAAGGCCTAGAATCGCTGTATTTGAGGCTCGAAGTCCTCGGTCGTGAATGTCACTTCTCCGTCCTCTGGGACCTTTCCACGTTCGCGAAGAACTTGTCTAGTCAACAGGAAGTATATCAGAGCCAGAGCTTTCCTCCCTCTGTTGTTAGATGGGATCACCAAATCCACACCTGTAGTGACATTGTCAGTGTCACATAGGGCAATGACTGGGACTCCAATCTTACCTGCCTCGGAGAGGGCTTGCTGGTCTGTCCTAGGGTCAGTGAGAATGACCAAGTCAGGTTCCACGTAGACACGAGGACCAGCAATGTTAGGATTCGTCAAGGACCCAGGGACGAATCGGTCAGTGAAAGCTGTTGCTCCGGTAAAATAGGCAAAACTCTCCACCGGACGTTTGCCGTAGACTCTCCCTGAGATAACAACAACCTTCGAGGGTTCAAATCGTGAAATGAACTTGGCGGCAGCTCGGATTCGTTCGTCGGTCTTTCTGACGTCTAGAACGTAGAGGCCAATGGGACGTTGTCTATAGACGAATGGGTCCATATCCTGAGTCTTAACCTGCGTTCCAATATGGCATCCGGCAGCCAGATACTTGTCCATTGGAGTAAGGAGCTCAGGCTCAGGAATCTCTGTCTCGATAGTCACTGCTTACCCTCCACAACTTCGGTTGTAGCAAATGCCATGAAACTGTCTATAATGTCGATGTGAGATAGCAGCATCCTTCTACAACAGTACCTATGAAGACCCAAGTTATCAAGGACTACTGCAGGGTCATCTCCGTCACGGATTTGGCGTTTGAACTGTTCGAATTTGTCAGCAACCACTTTCCCACATGTGAAACAACGAACTGGGATAATCATCTTATCTTCTCACCTGTATGACTTCTGGTAGCGGGAACGCGCGGAGGGCCCTCCGAACTTCTTAGGTTCTGTACGTCGGGGATCACCGACCAGCATTGTTCTATCATGCTCCAGCATTCGAGACCGTGCCTCGAAGTCTTGGCTCATCTGGAATAGACCGGTGGCAATTGCCATTCGTATTGCGTCAGCCTGACTCATGAAGCCACCTCCCTTGACGCGCACTCTGATATCATATCTCTTCCAATCATCACCGAATAGAACCAACGGCTCCATGATTCTCAGTTTGGCTATTTCGGGCTGGAAAACCTCAAGGGGTCGACCATTGATTCTGATACGCCCTTCGCCATTCTTAATCGTGGCCTTCGCTAGCGATGTCTTTCTCTTCCCTGTGGAAACGACAATCCTGATAGCCATTTTAGACGGCCTCCGGGTTTCTCCATCCGAGCTCGTGACATAGATCTTGAATTCTGATGTGCTTTCGGGTTAGACTCTTATAACGTGACCCCTCAAGCACAATCTTCTCCGAGTCTGCCAAGTCATCAGGGACTCCGATAAAGACCTTCACACGCTTGTAGGCTGCCTTTCCACGAGGGGTAGGCCAAGGTAACATGCCACGTATTATCCGACGGACCATCTTGTCGGGTCGTCGATGATGAAAGGGGCCCTTCCTAGGATTGTATGATGTACGAATGTTGGACTTCTCTTTGTAGGCTTCAACGACTGTTCGACGGTCGCCAGTAATAATGGCCTTCTCCGCATTCACGATTGCGGCAGTTTCACCAAGGAGAACGGCCTTGGCCACTTTGGAGGCCAGTCTTCCGACTACCATGTCCTCGGCATCATAGACTTTCACTTCTTGTTCGCTCATTGAAACCACCTATACGATAATCGTAACTCCTTTGCCATTGGGGGCCTGGTGGAGTAGTTCGTCTATACTAATCAGCGAACCACCTGCTCCCACTATTACCGACCTAGCTGAGGCGGACGCATTCAGGGCAGCAACCGTTACTTTGTGCGGCAGGCTTCCTGAACCGAGAACCTTGCCAGGTACTACGACAACATCGCCGGCACTAGTGTGACGACCAATCTTTCCGACATTGACTTCAGGTCGTTTCCTGGCTGGTCGTGCAACTAGTTCTGCGACTCTCTTCCAAATCTTGACATTATGCTTGGTTGACGTTCTTCTCAGTGCGTTAATCAACGCACGAGTGTTGGGGTCGGTTAATCCGGATTTCACCATATCTGCTCACCTCATAGCTTGCCAACAAAGTCGAGAGTCACTCTAATCCTCTTCTTCAGGTTCTCTACCGCATTCACCACAATCTCATCAGGTGGCATGGAGCCTGTGGACTCAACCCTGAATAGAAAGGCATTATTCTTGGATGCAATTGTGATCGCCTCGGGTTCACACTCCTGAACGCATATTTCGCACATGCTGCAGTCCAGAGTGTTCTGGGTAACAAGTGTGTCATTGTCAATTAGGAATATCTTTCTTGGGCAGGCCTCGACACAGGCTTCACACTTGGTGCACTTCTCCCTGTCCACTTCAACTATGGGAACATGCTTGTATGCTACCGTTGAAACAGGCTGGAACTTAGCGTTCTCGAGTCCTATACCGAGACGAGCATACGCCTCGATTATCAGCCGCTGGTTAGGAGCCAACTTGACAATGGGAATATCATTTGTTGAAGGGACTATCTTTGGATCTTGGGAAACAAGATCACCGGAGTTGACAACCAGGTCCTCGCTCCCAGATTCCTTCTCGAGAGTAAGAGTGCACTGGCAGAGACTGCAGCCCTTGCCCTCACAGTCACACTCCTCAGGTAGGTTATAGCTCTCAAGGTCGGTGACCAGAGGAATCAGGCCAAGTCTATGAGCTAGAATCTCATCATACATTACACTAGTGTTCTCTAGGATAAGCACCTCGTCAATTGTCATCGCAGGCACTCTGGTGAGCATCGTTCTCCGGAGCGCATTTGCAAATGCAACATCAATGCCCTCTACAAGAAAGTGGATTGCATCGTCTTGCTTGTGAATGATAGTGATTTCCAATAGCTCACCAACCGTTGAGGTGTGTACCCAAAACACATAATCCCGGACGGACTCGCTACAGGACTCGAGGTCAAGCAGCTCTGTCGCCCATGCCCTGGGCGATTCCCCCTGCATGCGGTCTGCATAAAAGGATTGCCTTAGGTCTCCGTAGTCTACTAAGATGCAGGTGCTGGATCACTAGGATGCGATCTGCACCATATCCTTGAGGCCGCTGACTATCAACTTGTATCCATCAAGACGCTGCTTTGGGTCGATGGCAACCATTCCGTAGGTGGGAACTCCAAGGAGATCCTCCACAGACCGAGGCTTCATCGATCCCGGAATGTCCTGTTTGTTGGCTATTGCAATGACAGGAACACCATCTATCTTGTCTTTGTACTTTTGAAGCAGCATCCGAGTCTTCAGAACAGCCTTTGGATTGCTCTCAGTGACAACCACAACCATCTTGCTGCCCTTCAGAAGATCGGCCCACATGAACTCAAAGTGAGACTGACCACCCATCTCCAGAAGCGTGACCCTTGTGGAATCATCAAGAGAAATAGTTCCTACGTCACATCCAACGGTCGGCTGATAGTTCGTGTCTAGCTTCTCAGTGTTCTCAGTGAGAAGTTTGATGAGCGTAGACTTGCCAGCATATCCAGAACCCATCAAGGCGACCTTTACATATCGGGTCATGCTCTTTGACTCCATGGAGTGGACGCGTCAGCTTCAATGTGCAAACATATCAGCTGATGTATTTCCTAGGTAACACTGACTATTGCCACGGCGCCCAGTTCATGCACTACTTAAGGATGCTGAAACGGCTCCTGCATTGCATGTGGTAGGCGCCCAACAGAAGTGCTTAACAATGACCACGAGGCCAGCAAGAGGGAGCTGATATCATGTCCATTGTAGACCCCCATTTCATCGTGATTGAGAGGGGGGCTTTGAGTAAAGTAGATGACTTCTTGGAAGACTATCAGCGACCAATATTCGTTACTGACAATCTCCTATTCTCCACGTATAGAGAGGAGGTGGAGAAACTCATGGGCCAAGAACAGACGTGGTTCATGGTGTCAGAATATGAGAGCGGTGTGCCCCCCGAGGTCCTTGAGAGAGATGTTATTCTTGGATTTGGTGGCGGTCGGAGTCTTGACACAGCCAAGCTGCTGGCGAGAGACACAGGACTCAATTGGATATCCGTACCAACAGCAGCCTCTCATGATGGCATCGCCAGCGATGTGGCTTCTGTGAGTCAGAACGGATATCGATATTCAGTTAGGTGCAAGAGTCCCATCGGTGTCATAGCAGACCTCTCAATAATTGAGAGAGCTCCACCAAGCCTGACACTGGCAGGAATTGGGGATATTATATGCAAGTCGTCGAGTCTGGGAGAATGGCGTCTGGCTCATGAAGAACGTGATGAGCCCTTTGAGAAGAGAGTATACGCTCTAGTTGAGTCTGCACTGGAGTCCGTTTTGCAGGATGAGGGTCTGGAAACTCTTGTGAGAGCCGAGATAGACGCAGGAAGAGCTATGAGTGTCTTCGGCAGTTCTAGACCTTGTTCAGGTACAGAACATGCAATTTCACACGCCATGGATAGACAGTGTAACGAACTCCATGGTCTTCAGGTTGCCTTCTCGACGCCCCTCTGTTTGCACTACCTTCGTGAGGCGGGGTATACAGACTACGGGGCAGAAGACGTGCACAACTTCTTGGTTGAGAGAAGTATGCCTGCTCGCCTAAGTGACTTGGGTCTATCAGAGAGGCAACTCATAGATCACATTCAGCATGGACTGGATATAATGCAGCGTCGAAACAGGTACTCGGTCTTGCAGCATCTTGGTGTTGAGAATTCGGACATCATACAGACCCTGAAGACGCTCAAATACTGTGATGATTGAACTCGCTCTGGCGTAGAAGGCCAGCTTCTGACACTTCGACAGTTTTAAAAGAATCTGGAATCTGGGCGGGGGAGAACGCGCCCAGGATTGGGAGCGTACGATTTGTATTCATACCAATGAAGTGAGAACAGAGGTAAAGACGATGCCAAAGCCGTCATTCGTTGAATGGGAAGCTACTGAGGAGCTTCAGAAGAAAGCCCTTGAGGCTCTTGAGATAGCCAAGGACACAGGTCGAATCAAGAAAGGAATCAATGAAACCACGAAGAGTATCGAGCGCGGAATTGCCCGTCTAGTGATTGTGGCCGAAGATGTGGAGCCAGCTGAGGTGATCATGTATATCCCAGGACTCTGCGACGACCGCAAAGCCCCATACATCTTTGTGCCAAATAAGAGAGAGCTTGGGACCGCTGCAGGGATTGAAAGACCCACAGCAGCTGTCGCGATTGTTGTCGAGGGAAAGGCAAAGGACCTGGTGTCCGATGTGGTTGAGAAGATTGGTGCGCTACGTAAGTGACTCAGGTGATGGCTTTCAATGAGCAAGAAAGATGAAGAGACTGTTACCCCGGCAATCCCCGCTGAAGTAATCCAGTTGCTGGGACGAACCGGAGTGACTGGAGAAATCTCCCAGGTTCGTGTCAAGATTCTGGATGGCAGGGACAAGGGGAGAGTCCTCACGCGCAATGTAAAGGGGCCTGTCAGAATGGGAGATATCTTGATTCTCCGAGAAACAGAACGTGAAGCCAGGAAGATGAGGAGGCGCTAGATTAGAGATGGTTGGCACCCAGCAATGCATCTTCTGTGGAAAGGATATTGAACCAGGTACTGGCTCAGCATTTGTACAGACAAAGGATGGTGCGGTTCTTTGGTTCTGTTCAAACAAATGTAAGACGGCCAGATTGAAACGCAAGATGAGGCCAAGGGCCACTAAGTGGACTGCAGGCTTCGAGAAAGGTGGGAAGGCCAAGTAGATTCTCAGTGTGATTCCTAGGTGGCACAGCGTGCCATCTAGGACTCTACTGCTTCTCAACCTCTTCTTTTACAAAGTCGAAGACAGCCTGAGCAAGGGCCTTTACCTCTCGCTCTGGGACGCCCTCAGAGTCTTTTCCAAAGAGTGCTTCTAAGGATCCCAACACGCTATCTGAAACATCACCCTTCTCGATTGATACTCTCACTTGACTCCGAATCTCTGCGGTGTAGTCTACATCTGTTTTCGCGTACTTTTCGATATAGGTGCGGGCAACGTTCTCCGCATTCTCAGACTCAGTCAGACCGCCCTCTTGAGTCCAGAGTGCAATCTCAGTTGCTGCAGTTTCTGGAGCATCGGATGCATGTGCAATATTGACTCCCGCCCATATGCCGTACTTACCTCGGAGCGATTCAGGTGCAGCCTTCTGCACAAAGGTGGCACCAAGAGCGTCTCGAACTCCTTGAATGACACCATCTGCCTCAAGAATCATAGCCAGAACCGGGGCGGAGCTGATGAACTGGACCAGCCACGGGAAGAATGGTTTCTCCTTGTGGACAGCATAATGCAACTTGGCCAATGACTCAGAAACCTTCATCTCCTTGAATGCTTTGACTTGATAGCCTCTGTCCATTAGGGCCTTGAGGACGCGTGCACCGACATTTCTCCGAACTGTGCCATCTGGCTTGATTATGACGAGAGAGCGTTCCATGGCATTCACATCTTTCACTTGTCGTCGCGACGCAGGACGGACCTATTTTAGGCTTGTGACCTGACTGCTTCGCTAGCTGGCCTGAGCGACAATTTGATAAACATCAGCTCATGCTCGGCTGCAAGTCTTCTTGTGAGGTGTCATCCATGACCGAAGCCGAGCCAGGACAAAGTGCTAAGTTGCGTTCGCCGATTGTCACTGTACTGGGTCATATCGATCATGGCAAGACCTCTCTTCTTGACAGGATGCGTGGGACTGCTGTCCAAGACCGTGAAGCTGCAGGGATAACTCAGCACATAGGAGCTTCTTTCTTCCCCACCGAAACAATTGAGGCAATCTGTGGGGACCTTCTGAGAGCTGTGAAGACCGAATTGACTATCGACGGGCTTCTGTTCATCGACACACCTGGTCACGAGGCGTACCTAAACCTCCGAAGGAGAGGAGGGGCAATAGCGGATATCGCGATTCTAGTTGTGGACATCAACGAGGGAGCTCTCACTCAGACATATGAGTCCTTGAAGATTCTACAGTCTGGTAGAACTCCATTTCTTGTCGCTGCAAACAAGCTGGACAAGGTCCCGGGCTGGCGTGATAAGGAAGGGATGAGTCTCTCCCAAACAATTCAGGCTCAGGCATTGTCGACCCAGACTGAGATTGATAGACGTATCTACGAGATTGTGGGAGCGCTTTCCGCAAATGGATACAATTCAGAGAGATTTGACAGGGTAGAAGACTTCACAAAGACCATTGCAATCGTTCCAACTAGCGCGAAGACTGGAGATGGAGTACCTGAATTGCTGATGGTTCTATCAGGTCTGACTCAGCAGTATATGAAGGACCGTCTGCGAATAGTCGAAGGACCTGCAAGGGGCGCTATTTTGGAAGTTCGGGAAGAAACGGGGCTTGGTATCACTTTGGACACCATCATCTACGAGGGTGCCCTGAGGAAGACTGATACGATTGTGGTTGGCGGGCTTGACGATGTCATTGTAGCAAAGATTCGGACCCTCTTGCAGCCGAAGGAATTGGATGAGATTAGAGACCCGAAGGAGAAGTTCACGCCGGTTTCAGAGGTGCATGCAGCCGCAGGTGTCAAAATCGTGGCGCCAGACATAGAGGGGGCAGTGGCGGGGGCGCCGGTCTATGCGGTGACCAGCGATGAAACCCTTGAGGATATCAAGCAGAAAGTGAGAGAAGAGGTCAGCTCTATCCGGATTCAGAGGGACTCCTCGGGAATCGTACTCAAGACGGACACTCTTGGCTCACTAGAAGCGGTAACGAAATTCCTACAGGACCGTAATGTCCCAGTACGGATAGCAGACGTTGGAACCATAGTCAAACGTGACGTTGTGGAGGCTAAGGCAGCAGGGGACACAAATCCACTCAACGCAGTCATACTTGGATTCAATGTGAAGTTCGCAGCTGATATTGAAGACTTGGCAGCTGAATATGGAGTTGAAACATTCCTTAACGAAGTGATCTATCGGCTCTATGACGATTATAATGCTTGGCTAATTGTGAAGAGAGAACAGGCAAAGGCAGAGTCGTTGAGTTCGATAATTCGGCCTTGTAAGCTAGAGTTGATGCCTGAGTATGTGTTCCGAAACAAGGACCCAGCTATAGTTGGAGTTCGAGTCCATGGCTTCTTGAAACCAAGAACCGGGCTAATCAACGCAGAGGGGAAACGTGTTGGTACCGTTCTTCAGATTCAGGACAGAAGTGTCACAATAAATGAGGCCACAAATGGGATGGAGGTGGCGGTTTCCATCAGAGGCCCCACGATTGGCAGGCAGGTCAAGAATGATGAGGTTCTCTATACGGACGTGCCTGACAAGCATATTCTTGCTATGAGAAAGAAGTTCTTGGATGATATTACCCCATCTGAGGCGGAGGTTCTACAGGAGATTACCGAGATCAAGAGAGCAGCAGGTGCCTTCATCTAAGCACCAGGTAATCACTTCGCAACGTTTTTACGAGTACTGATTCCTGACTATACTGCAGCGGGTAGGGTCGGGTCGTTTGCCGCGACCTGTTACCGGTATGGCAATAGCCGGGACTAGTAACCAACGCTGAGGACGAACCCAGACGCTCATGTGTCCTGTCATTGGACGTTGACGAGCAGTCTCTGGAGTCTGTCACAGCCACAGCAACAGTCGTAGGACTGCTGTGAGTGTGCTCAAAATGTCGAAACGGGTCAGGCCCTGGCGGGAACAGCCCTAAGACTAGGTGGTGGAGCCCCAGAGGGCGCTGCTTTGAGAAAGATGATAGATAGCACTGAGAAGAAGGACGATCGACGCTGCGGGGCCGCTGCACCTCTTTCTGGATTGTAGTCGCTACATGTGACACACCTACGAAGAGGGAATGTTTAAGAGATGATTGAAATCATCAGAAACTTCAAGGCTGTTTCGATCCCGCCGAACCGGGTTCTGTATTGGCAGTTGCAACTACTATTCATTTGTTTTCAGTGTTGAACAGAAGGTGACCTGATATTTGCTAGAAAGTGGAATCATGAGACAACAAGTACGAATCTATAGCCTTGGGGCAGTTGTTGGCGTGGTTTCGGGATTGGTTGCAGTTGGGTTTAGATGGCTGATATTTGGAACTGGCACATTGTTCGTGTTGGTTCCACAACAAGTCGGAATCTGGGGCTGGTTTGTAATACCGGCACTGGGGGGATTGTTGGTTGGGTTCATAGTACAGAACTATGCGCCGGAGGCAAAGGGACACGGCGTACCAGAAATAGTGGATGCCTACTCATTTCGAGGAGGAAGGATACGCATGAGAGTTCCCCTTCTAAAGAGTCTGGCTTCTGCGATATGCATCGGTTCCGGTGGGTCTTGCGGCCGTGAAGGTCCTATCGCTCAGATTGGGGGTGGTGTGGGTTCAACTGTTGCAGGCGCCTTGAAGCTTGACAAGCGAATGACCAAGACTTTGGTTGTTTGTGGAGTGGCATCAGGCATTGCGGCCACCTTCAATGCACCTCTTGGGGGAACTCTCTTTGGCATTGAAGTGATTGCGGGCGGGATAGTGGGATTCTCTATTATACCCGTCATACTCTCCTCTGTTGTCGCAACTGCACTCGCGAACGCACTTCTAGGATCACAACCATCGTTTCAAGCTCCAATTCTATTCTTGAATAACTACTTTGAACTCATACTATACCTTATGTTGGGCGTTCTGCTTGGCATCGCTAGTGTGATATGGACTAGAGGTTTCTATGCCATTGAGGACTTGTACGAACGACTCAAGGTTCCAAAGCACATTCTTCCAGTGATTGGTGGTCTGATGATTGGATTGCTTGCAGTAATCGTCATATTGATGGAGGGGTCCTTCTCTTATGCTGGGATCTTCAACGGCAACCCATACTTCCCCGCTATCATGGGCGTAGGCTATGCCTTCATGGACGCTGCTCTAATTGGGAGTGTATCCTTAGCAGCGTTGATTGTGTTCGGACTGCTAAAGGCGCTAGCTACGGCCATGACCCTTGGATCTGGCGGATCTGGCGGTGTCTTCGCTCCCACCCTTTTCATTGGCACAGCACTTGGAGGTGCCTTCGGAGCGGCTTTCTCAATTCTTCTTCCAGGAGTGGTACCTCAACCAGTGGGCTTTGCAGTGGTTGGTATGGCAGCATTGTTTGCGGGCACGGGGAGAGCTCCCATTACGTGTATTGTAATCATAATGGAGATGACAACCGACTATTCGATGATTCTTCCGCTGATGATTGCAGTATCAACTTCATTCCTAGTTGCCTCCTCAATTGAGGAGGAGAGTATCTATACTCTCAAACTGTCAAGAAGAGGAGTGCGACTACGCAGAGGATTCTACATTGGGGCACTGAAAGAAGCCAAGGTTGCTGAAGTGATGACAGAGAACCCAACTGCACTAAATCCGGAGATGACAAGAGACCAAGTCCTGCGAATTGTCGATGAAACGCAACACACCAAATTCCCGGTGGTTGACGTTGATGGTCTAGTAGTCGGGACTCTGATTACCGAAGATCTGTTCTGCGAGAGAGATGATGACTGTGAATTACTGGTGAAGGATGTGATGAGTACAGACTTCTTACATATTAGCCCGGACAGCTCAATGGACAGTGTACTGCATGTCATGTTGGAACGAAGCGAAGGGCATGCAGTTGTAGTAGACCCAAGAATACCCAATGTAATGGTTGGCTTCATCACAAAGGCAGACGTTCTGAAAGCATACGAATTGGCAATTGTCAGGTTGAGAGAGGAGGGTGAAACCATAGAAGCAATAGACCCTCTTGATGTGATAGATGTGACATGATTGGCTCTGTTCTTCGGATTCATGACGCAATGTTTATGTGAACAGTGATTTCCCGATTTGTCGC
>JBHLPB010000262.1:0-3354 GCA_048939905.1 Promethearchaeota archaeon | reverse complement strand
GCACATCCTCTGACCAGGAGGTCGAGGAGGTCTGGCCATTCAAAGACATCTGCCTGTCTATTGAACTGTCCAATCCACGACTTCGTTTGACACCAGGATCGAAGATGTGCCACCAAGTCTCCTGATTCCGAAGGGCTTTAAGAGGAAGTGAAGCAGCTCATCTTGAGGCGTTGGCGCGTGAGAGTATCTGTAGAGAAGATGGGAAAGCTTGACGGAAAGACCTGCTTCATATGCGGCAAATATCTCCTGAACAACTCTACCAATGACCTTGCGTATCTTCAACTTCCGTCGGGAAGCACACAAAGGGCCAAACCAGACAAGTACTATCTCTTCGAGTGTCCGAACTGTGGGAAAATGGCCCACAAGCGGTGCTGGTACGACGTGGGCGAGCAGAAGATCAAGAAGGGGTGGTTTAGGGGGAGCGATTGGAGACTGGCCTGCCCTGGTTGCGGGCAACAACTCTCGCCAACAAGATCCGAACGTACTGATTGGAAACGTGGCTACCAGATTCTAGGGCACCCGGACGATGAGCTGATTGAGCTGCACGTGGGCGATGTAATGACTTGGAAAGCAGGGTCAATCTTCGGGAAGATTGGAAAGGCAATTGACAACTTCTTCAGAGCTGTTGGCCTTGGTTCCTTGACTGATTCTGAAACCAATGCAGTTGCTGCAGCCGCGGCAAAGATTGGAAAGACGATTCGTGACGTGGCCAAACAAGTCTTCCGACTTGAGATTCCCCCCGAAGAACGTGCAGAGATTAAGCAGTTGAAGTGTCAGAATTGTAGTGCTGCACTGCCAATGCCCGGTCCCTTTGAAGAGGCAGTGGTATGCGCACATTGTGGCACAGCGCATCTACTTCCTACCTAGCGGATGTCCGTGATAGACACGCAAACAATCTATATATCCCAACCGGCGAAGAGTCACTAAAACTCCTGATTGGAGGACTATTTGCCAGATGCCATACTACCTTGAGTTCAATGAGAACAACTCTCAGTTTCATGAAACGACGAGGACTGCTTCAGATGACACGATACTTCTTGTGATTGATGATACACAGAAGAAGCTAGTCATGAGTGTCCCGTCAACTATCGGAATGATCACGAGGAGAGCTGCAGAACGCCAAGCTCGTGGCATTCAGAAGTCAGGCTTCTTGTGCAGCGATGGCGGACGCTACGGTCGTGACCATGAACTAGAGGTCCTAGGCGAAGGTGGTCAACTCCCAGATAGATTGACCCAGAGTCCTAGGGAAGTCTACTAGGTATAGACATCAGCTGGCGAGCCTCTGCGGCTCCACCCGGCCGCACAGGACGCCACTTGGGTAGTGCCCTGCTGTTTAAGTCGCCTTTTTTTCGTTGTAGCGAATGCTTTTATGGCCGTTGAGCCTGAGCAGTTTAGTAGAAATCCTTATATCGGTTCACTATTGTTAAGAACTGGAGGGTGCTCTTATGGTCCAATGCTACGATTTGAAGTACACAGGCCTGAAGAAGAAGGCAGTAATCGATGTTGATGGAGACAAGCTAGGAAACGTCATTGATTTCATAATCACAGTCGACGGTACCCAGCTCACGCCTAAGTCAATGATAATTGGTGGAGGCAGAATCGAAGAGCTTCTTGAGTCAATCAGGGTTAAGAAGGATATCGACCCCATCTTCGACATAGAACAGATAGATGTCGTTGAGGAAGATGTGATCAAGCTCAAGGTTGACGGCGAAGAACTCTGTGACAAGTACTGCGATACTGCCATTCTAGGCAACGACGTGAAGTTGTCAGAACTCTCCAAGGCCAAAGTCATCGACGCAGACGATATGAACATCGGAAATGTGATTGACATCTGGTGGGATACTGAAGGCGACATCTGGCTCGTTGTCGGCGGAGGCTTCTTCGAGGAAACGATGGAGAGGCTCGGGATATATCCTGACATCGACCTGCTGGTTCATTCCAGAGACTTGGAGGAGATCACTGAGAAACAGATCAAACTGAAGTTGACAAAGTTCCAGCTGGAATCAAACTGCCAGAATGAGTTCGAGAAGTACAAACGTGAGCTTGTGGGCAAGGAGAAGCCTGAGGACTCCCGGTATCAGCACCTCAGGCTGGGTTCTGTACCTGGACGTGGGTTCGGTGCCTGAGTATCACTTAGTCGCTGCTAGTATTGCTCATACATCCATGCGTACGCTCGGGGAAACCAATCCATTATGAGATTCGGGATAGCACCACTAATCCATCCGTATGGTACCAGTTCAGATGCCGTCATTGTCCCGTACACCAAGGCCGATACTCCTTCAATGGATATCGTTGTATCTGCCTTCGAGTCTTCCAGTGGTTCTACTGTCAGCTGACCACTCTCGGCCTTGACTTGGAAAGTCTGATTGTTCCATGCACACAAAGGGTCTTCAACTCGAAAGATTGCTTTGCCCTCCAGCGATGCAGGCAGTCCCTCCAACGCTTTCTGAACCGATACGCACCTCGCCATGAAGGGAAGTCCAGTGTTCATCTCCATGATATTACGGCCCTCAATCCACTGGTAATAGTCATCCGACAATGGGTTAACAGGAAGTTCGACCCTCAGTATCTGATCGGAGTGTAAGTGCACATAGTTGAGCAACGCACTACGGGCATCGGTGTTGGTCCACAACCATTCTCGCACTCTCATCTGCCCCATGTCGTCATTGCCGTAGAGATTGGCGTAACCTTTGTGTTGAGAGATCAATACACCTTCAGGGCTACCATCAGGACCGAATGCGACAGCGACATTTGACTTGGTCCCAATGGAAAGTTCCTCCCATCTCTTGCTGCTTCTCCGAGTCGCGCCATGAGTTCTTTCTCCCACCGCAATCTGGACACTCTTGTAGTGTTCCTGAGCATCCCCGTAGGGCATTCTCTCCACACTGTAGCCGGAGGGAAGCTTCCATCTCTTCAGATGTGCGGGATTGGCCACAACCCTAAGCATTGGTGCACAGTTCACATAGCCAAAGGCCCCATAGAACGTGTCCTTGAAAGGGTAGAGTACACTGGTCGCAAAGTCATTATCATGCATGTACTCAGTCATGTGAATCATCAGGCGACGATAATGGCCTCTTCTACGAGCCTCTGGCGAAGTTGCGACCATGGATACGCCCCCCATCTTCTTCCACGTCTGTCTGACATTCTGCTCCAGCTCAACCAAGCGTGTTGTCGCGACCAGCCTACCGTTTTCCTCAACCAGAAAGTGCTCATCATAGCTAAGACGAAATCGATCCTTTGCCATCTCCATGTAATCAGGGGGGAGATCGTATGCATATCTCTCCAACTCTGCGATTGCTTCAAAATCGTCCATTGTTGCCCGGCGAACGCCCATTCGAAACCACAGCGCAGCCT
>JBHLPB010000037.1:0-13720 GCA_048939905.1 Promethearchaeota archaeon | reverse complement strand
TCTCACGCTGGTCTGGACTAGCAGCAGGACTGAATCCAGTCATGAACACTCTCATGGACTTGTGCCAATCGTCCATCTTCTGGGCCTTGTCGGTCCATTCGGCTCGCAGTCCCTTCACTTCGTTATAGCTCTGAATAGCATCTTCGAGAGTCTTCGAATCGTTAAGGTCTGTTTCAAGTTTCTTCAGCTTGTCAAGCGGGAAGATGAGCTTGCTGAAATCTTTGGGATGCTTCTCGTAGACCGCTTCAATAGTCGAGTAGTATTCTGACTTCTCCCTTATGCTCTTGAGGTGCTGCTCGCCATCTTTGGTAGCGATGCTCTTGATCATCTGCAGCATCTCTTCCTGGATGTTGGCCAGAGTAAGGCAGACCTCCAGTATCTCATGGACATGCTTAGATTCTACAGCCATTTCATCGGGAACCTGTTCCAGAAGGCCCTTCAGTCGAGCCACAAAGTCGGACATTCCCTCATCCTCGAAGATTGAGACTGCCCCCTTGATCTGTCGGTGGGCTTCATTGGCCCGATTTCTGACCTTTTTGTGGATCGCCGCAGATGTTGTCAAGTTCATGAGCTTGTCGAAGGAATCCGCGGCCTGCTCGAGTTCATCTGGAGGTGTATCGCGAAGATTCTGAAGTAGCGCAAGCTCCTCATCAACAGGGACTCCGATCGACTTCGCTTGGTCAAAGGAGTCTTCCAGTTTGCTTACTTCCTCTCTCAACGACTCTATGACCTTCGCACTGATCTTCTGCTCATAGATTTCTATCATCTTCCGGGCTATTGCAGGGAGGCTAAACACCGTGTCGGCGGCTACGCCAACACTGTTGAGCTCGCTGATTGCTTCTTGAACCTCGCCCGGTATTTCTACGCCTGCACCCATCAATTTGGCTGCGGCGAGTCTAATCTTGACTCCGAGTCTGTACCTTAGGTTCTCTAGGGAATCCTTCGCAGATGCAAGGATTGTCTCCTTGATTGTCTTCATCTCTGACCTGATTTCTGAGAACTCCTCCATCTTCGCTATTCGAGCTGCTCCCTCGTCCAGTTGAGTTATGATGGGCATGAATATCTCAGCGTATGCTGGCTTGACTGTCTGCAGGTCTTGTACGATTACCTCGATCTCCTGTTGACAAGCATCACGGAAGGTTGCAACTCCATCCTCGACGGCCGTCCGCAGATTCGCAAGGGACTGCAACAGGAATACTACACCACCTTCGAGGTCTTCCACCTTGGGTGCCTTCTTGCTGAGTTGTGCATAGTCAAGGACCCTGTCTGCGGAGGTGGCCAGTTCATTAAATCGAGTGATATAGGATCTGATCGTGTCAGTGAGGTTTTTCCTATACTCCTCTCGCATAGCACTGGCCTCTACGTATGTCTTGACCATGTTGTCAATGCCAGCCTTCTTCATTGCCTTCTTGGAGTCGGCTAGCCACTTTCTGACTTTGACGACGTCAGTGATGCCTGTGTCATCGGGCGCATCGGTTGCCTTCTCAATCTCCGTCAGAACATCCTCCACATGGTCATTGATCGAGATTTTGACTTGCCCTTCCCAGGAGGTCATTTCTTGATAAGATGAAAGCAGAGTCGCAACATCATCTGCTTCCACTCCAACCGAGGGGGCTTCAGGGATAACGTCTGCAGTGATTGGGATGCCTCCTTCCACTATCTTGCTCGTGACTTCATGCTTCATATTGATGATTCTGTCTCGAAGCGCATCGGCCATCTTCACTTTCGATGAATGAAGCTGGTTCTCAAGAGCAATAAGTGATGTGAGGTTGGTTGTCTTGGATGCGTCTCTTCCAATAGTCCTGAGCTGCTTCGAGAAGTCCATAGGCAAGTCGAGACCAAGACGAGAAGCCGTTTCTACTGATGCTTGAAGTGAATCCACCTCCGTGGACAAGGAGGTCACAATCATCTTACTCACTTCTTCCCTGCGGCCGTCAAGGTATGCACGCTCGCTTCTCAGCTTGTCCATCAGTGACATGATGTCTCCGACGGAGAGGTGCACCACGTCATCATTGGATATCGTTGCTGCGACTTCCCCTCGGTCAATTGTGACGTGCCTCTCATAGGTTTCGACAATCCTCTTGTTCTCGTCCAAGAGCTCCTTACCGTCTTTTGATAGGTCCTTGTGGACATCCATGCAGAGTTTCGTGAAGTTCTTTGAAAAGGTACGGAGCGCTTCAAGGTCCTTTGCATCACCAGTGCCTGTAGCTGGAAAAGTCAGCGCATCAATCGCCTTGGCCACATTCGGCTTCTGCGCCTCCAATTTGGGAAGGACCCCTCTTGTGTCTCTGTGCTCCTTCCGCAGAAGGTCTGAGAAGTCCCTCACGGCCTTCATGAAATCCTCTTCAAGGTTTCCTTCTACTTTCTCCATCTGAGAGCTGATCTTCCTCTTCTTCATGAAGCCTGCCGTTCCGGCGTCGGCTTCGAGCTGCGAGAACTTTGCCAATGTATCATACAGATGGCGAACGGTTCTATCGGTTTGGTCCTCCAACGCCTTGTTGAGGGAGGTCAGATTTCCCTTTATCTCCGCGATTTTGTCTATCTCGCGCCTAAATGAGTGACTATCCAAGACGACTTCCTCCTAGCTAGGAGCTCGCTACCTTCTATTTTTCGAGCTATAAAAGTATGTTTCGCGCATTGGTACCTAACGTGACAACTCCTTTTCAAGAAATCTTGAATGAATCCCTGAATGCGCGTTCTGTGCTATAGATTGCGCAATCGAGGTAGGTTATATAACTGATTGAGGAAAGACAAAGTATCTTAAACCTCGGCGGGTTTGGAAGAAGGACTCGAACATGCCTATTTCGGCAGGAGGCAGTGCAGGAGAAACTCAGCCGCTTGGTCATGAAGTTGCGGCCCGCCTTGAAGCCGACGTTGTCAATGTTGCTCATGATGACAGGTATCTATACGCTGCCTGTAGAGACCTGAAGATTCGGGTGTGGTCCAAGGGTGACTGGCAGGTAGTTGCAGAGCTAGGTGACACTATCACCGAGCCTATCGCAGTTCACGTTGACGAGGAGCAGGTTTTTGCCACATGTGAACGCCGAGTCTATGTCTGGAAAAAGGAAACATGGGGAATGACTGGGTGGTTCGAGTTGACCTATCCAGCCGTTACGTCATCGCTTCAGGGCGACCTCTTCTATGTAGGTGCTAAGGAAGGCAGGCTGGTATCGATTAAGAAGGATACACATGAAACTTCAAGTTGGCAGCTCCACAAGAACGCCTTGAGGGCACTTTGGACTGACGACAAGGTGATTGTGACTGGAACCAAGAAGGAAGAACCTCGTGTCTGGCTGCATAGGCCCAACGCTGGTCCCACTGAGCTTGCTCGTCTGGACGAAAGAGTACGTCCTGCCGCTCTGGTTGGCAACAGTGAGTTCATCATAGTGGGCACGACTTCAGGTGAGATTGGTGTCTGGAATAGAGTGGAATGGCATCAATTGCATGTGTTGCAACAGAAGTCTTCCAACGACATTGTTTCAATGTGGGCCAACGACATGTTCCTAGTTGCAGCGATGAATTCAGGACTCATCGTAATATGGGACCTCATGAAGGCGGAGGAGGCAGGGAGGTTTGTCCTCCAAGTGGGGAAGATAGAGCACATTGATGCAGACCATTCAAACCTCTACATAGCATCATCCGCAGGTGTTCAGGTTGTTTCCATCATGATGGGTGATGTGCCCCTCGACCTGAGCGCCACCGGCGATTCGCAGATGGGAATCAGCCTACTACGAACATCACCCTATGACGTCTTGGAATCAGTGCTTGCTTCTCAGCGGAAGGGCGATGCTTGCTTTGAAGATGGAAAACACCACGATGCCGTTGCCGCATACGAGGAGGCAATGCAGAACTTGATTGACAATACTCATGCTCTCCTTGAGGTGCCTGAAGAAAGACAGAAGCTTACCGAGGAGCTGAACGAGCGACTTGGCAGGGCTCTTCTCAAAGCAAAGATTCAGGACTTGAGTGTGCTATCCAAGAGAATCCGAGAGGTTTCCGAGTTGTTCGGTCCCGGAAGTCGCACTCGAATAGAGGACGATGTGGTTGACAGACTCTGGGACGACACCGCCAAGGCGATCAAGGAGAGTCGTGTACTCTCAGAAGCTCAATCTGGGGACATCTTAAGCTATCAATTGACCGATGTTGCCGACACGCTGGCAGCAGACTTGGAGGCCGTGAAGCAGAAGGTAAACACCTACAGAGAAACGGTCAATCAAGCATTAACCCTCACACACGGTATAATGAACGAATGGCGTTGGATGGAACGGAAGAAGACTAGTCTCCCTGAGCGCAAGGCGTTTCTTGAGGATGCCATGTCAAAGATTGGTGAGCGTTTGAAGGAGGCGGAACCTGAGAGTGAAGTCGAGGCCATTCTCAGCGGAGCACTGTCAGAGCACAAGAGTGTCTACGAACAGATATCTCGGATAATAGATGCCGCAGAAGTAGAGCCAGGCGAAGAGTTCGTTAGCAAGGAAGAGGCCCAGGCTGCTATCGAAGGTTTCCTCCGCGTGATTCCCAAGCGAAAAGACATGATTGCTGCGATGGAGGACTCAGAAGAAAGAAAGCTGGAAATGGAGCAGCTCAAGGGCGCCTTGGAAAAGGCGTCTGAGTCCTCGAAGAAGTATAAGCTCAAGGATCAACAGAAACTGATTCAGGAAATGCTTGAAGATCTGAGTCTCCCAAAACCCAAGAAACGGACGAGGAAGTCAACCAAGAAACGAAAGACACCGACCAAGGCCAAGTCCTGAGAAATGCGTACTTCGCGACAGCACGATGATCAGCTTGCTGACATCAGCTCTTCATCATAGACATCTTCAAAGATGTTCATCGCTGCTTTCAGGTTCTCAACCCATTCGTCGGACACCTCCGACAACATTGGGTCAATAGCTACTGCCTGGTCGGCGGCCTCAAGGGATGATTCAAAGTCTTCTAGCATGTACAGACAGACGGCACAGTTGTACCATGCCACTGAGGAGTTGGGTTGTAGGAGAAGCGACCTCTCAAATGATTCAAGCGCCCTCTCCCAATTCTCTTCAGCCATGAATGCCATTCCCAGTAGCAGCCAGAGCCAACCATTCCTAGGATTGATTTGGAGGCTATTTGTGATTGCTCTAATGCCCTCAGCGTTCTCGTTGAGAAGCAGATGGAGAAAGCCCTTCTCTGCCCATGCAGTCATCGCGGCAGGCTCGAGGCGGGTAATGCGGTCGAGCGCATGTAGTGCGCCGCCCGGCCTCTTCAACTCTATATTGCAGCTTACTAGCTGTTCCAGCAAGTCTTTGTTGTTAGGTTCCAGAAGAAGCCCCTGCTCCAAGGTTGTTACCGCCTCAGTGAAGCGAAACCGCCGCATTAGGTGTTCTGCCTGATCCAGAATCTGGCATACTCCGTTCAGCTCGGCCTTCTCGGTCAATGTCTTACACCTTAGTGAGTTCGCAGGCTTCTGCTCTGTCCTCCCTGTTGCTCGTCCCTAAACATCTAAAGAAAAGGTTTACCCTCCTAGCACTTTTCAAAGAATGCTCATTTCTAGACCAGAGCTATTACTTCAATCTCGATTCCAACATCCTTCGGGAGTCTTGCAACTTGAACTGCAGCTCTCGCCGGTGGTTCTCCTGAGAACCATTTCGAGTATTCAGAGTTCATCTCACTGAAGTCATCCATGTCCTTCAGGAACACGGTTGCCTTCACCACCTTCTCGATTGACGTTTCCGCCGCCTCTAGGACTGACTTGATGTTTGTTAGCACTTGCCGTGTTTGGTCAGTGATTGACCCGAGTATCAGCTCACCCGTGTCAGGATTAAATGGAATCTGACCGGAGCAGAAGACGAAACCACCTGCCTTGATTGCTTGGCTGTATGGGCCAATGGCTTTGGGGGCTTTTTCACTCGAAACAACTTCTCGGCTCATCGTATCTCGTGGGTAGCTGGAGCACTCCTAGCGGATTAATCTAGCGGTGTGACTAGCGCCGAGGAGGTGGCGGGGGTACGGCAAATCCCTTGACGATTCTGGTCCCTGTTTCACCGCGCAGGGCTTTGGTGATGTTCGGCGGATCCGTTATGATTGCCTCAGCCTTCTCTCCACCTTTCTTCACGAAATCGATAGAGGCCTCAACCTTCGGAAGCATACTGCCCGGTGCGAAGTGACCTTCCTCTATGTATCGCTGTGCCTCGATGTGGTCCATCTTGTCAATGGGTTCCTCGTTCTCCTTGCCGAAATTGAGATAGACCTTTTCTACTGCAGTTGAGATTAGCAGTAGGTCCGCATCAAGACCCGTTGCGAGTAGACTAGAAGCACGGTCTTTGTCAATCACAGCAGCTGTTCCCTGAAGTTCACCTTTCTCGTTGGCGAAGACTGGGATTCCTCCTCCGCCAACAGCATACACTATGATTCCCTGACCGGTGAGGGATTTAATCGCTGGCAACTCAACAATCTCCTCAGGAATGGGCGAGGGAACCACTCTTCTCCAGCCTCTACCGGAGTCTTCCTTGATATGCCATCCCTCAGCCTTGGCTCTGTCCTTCGCTGTCTTCTCGTCCATGAACGAACCAATCGGCTTTGCAGGGTTGTCGAAGGCGGGGTCCTCTCGATTCACTCTAACTTGAGTGACTAGGCTGGCAACATGCTTCGTGATACTGCGCCTATGGAACTCATTGTAGAGGGCTCGTTGAATCATGTATCCAATTGCACCCTGTGTGTCAGCACCACAATAGTCCAGGGGCACCGGATGCAACTCGTGTTCCGCCAGTTCGGAGCGACGCAGAATGAACCCGACCTGTGGGCCATTACCGGAGGTGATTACCACATCCCACCCCTCCTCAATCATGTCTGCGATGTGGGCGCACGTTTCTGCAGTAGCTGCATATTGGTCCGGAACCGTCTTCCTTGTCTTGTCTTTTATCAGAGAATTCCCACCAATCGCGACAACAGCCTTCTTTGACATTGTAAGCAACCTGCCTGAATGAAGGTCAGCTGAGAAACATTATTCCTAATTAAGGCTGACGCCGAGAGCCAGCACCAGATGAAGTAGGGCTCGGTCTACTCCTTCTCCAACTCCAGGAGCCACTCTTCAGTAAAGGCGGCTTCCATCTCCCCTGCACCGAACACGGTCTTCCCGGTCATTCCATCAATCAGAGTCTTGGCTCTTAACAGGATCTTGGGGTCCTTTCCTGCCAGCGACTTCATGTATTCCATCGCCTTGTCCAGAAGCTCACCATGCTCGAAGACTCCGTTGGCAAGGCCAATCTCGTATGCCTCGTCCGATTCAACCATCCGCCCTGAGAGGATGATGTCCTTGGCACGCGATGGGCCGACGAGATTCAAGAGGTTTGATGATGCCCCGGCTCCTGGAAAGATACCAAGATCGACCTCAGGAAAGCGCAGAGCTGCGTCCTTAGAGAAGAGCCTGAAGTCACAAGCAACCGCCAGCATTGCCCCGAATCCTATGGCATATCCGTTTATTGCCGCCAAGGTGATGCATGTGTTTGCGTCTTTCACCTTCTTCATAGACCGTTCAAGTAGTTTGAAGAATTCGGTCCTGTCTTTACCATGAAGGCTGGCCATCATAGTAAGGTCGAACCCCGCAGTGAATGCCTTCTCTCCCACTCCTGTGAAGATGATGCCTGCAATCCCAGGGTCATTTGTTAGCAATCCGACTTGTTCATCGAAGGACTCGAGCATTTCGCGCGTGACCGAATTGAGTTTCTTCGGTCGGGAAATCGTGACAGTTGCTATTGGGTCAGTTCTAGTGACGATTATCTCTCCTTCCATTGTAATGCACAACCAGTGTGAGAGTACCTCCTACTGCGGAGCACCAGAATATAGGCTTTCGCACAACAAACAACGCGTATCCAGCGTATATCTTTCCAAGAGAGCCTTGAAGACAAGCAATGGACTACATTCCGACGAAGGACAATGCATCAGTGTGTCATGCCGTCTGACGTGATTCGTAATCCTCAATCGCTTTGTGAAGAGCATCAGCCGCGAGGTTGCTGCAATGCATCTTCTGGGGTGGCAGCCCATCAAGCTCTTCGGCGACTTCCTTGCGTGTGATGGCTTTTGCCTCTTCAAGTGTCTTTCCCATTGCCATCTGTGTTGTCATTGAGGATGTAGCTATCGCCGCAACGCAGCCGAAGGTTTCCACTTTGATGTCGACAAGCACGTTGTCCTCGACCTTGATGTAGATCCTCATGAGATCACCACAGACCGGGTTGCCAACAGTGCCTACACCGTCTGGGTTCTCAATCTTGCCCATGTTTTGCGGATTCTTGAACTGTTCCTTCACCTTGTCGCTGTACATCCGTGCTGCCTCAATTTTCGCTTCTTAGTATGATTTTAAACTCTATCAATTAGGCGGTCACCATTCCTCTTCAGCAACGTCGTGGTGATGGTCATCCTCACCTGACATGAATGCTTCATAGTTACCTCCACGTAGGGGACTGAACTCTCTTAGTCTTTCAACAGTAGGGACCAATGTTTCCATGAAGGCGTTTATCTCTTCCTTTGTGTTGAAGCGTGAGAAAGAGGCCCTGAGAGACCCATGCGCTATCTCTGGAGGAAGGCCAATGGCTCTGAGGACGTGGCTTCCCACTAGAGTCTTTGATGAGCATGCAGACCCGGTTGAGATCGCGAACCCCTCCATATCGAGATGGACTAAGATTGATTCTCCTTCGATCTGTTCGACAACCATACTAAAGATATGAGGCAATCTCTTGAAAGGATGGCCAGTCAGCCTATAGTCACTGAGGCTCTCCGAGACTTTCTTCCTGAGATATTCACTTAGACTCGTCAAGTACTCGATTTCTTTTTCTCCCCAGATCTCCACGGCCTTTGCGAAACCGACAGCTGCGGGAATGTTCTCCACACCGGGTCTCAACCTTCTCTCTTCATCTCCTCCCTCCAAGACGCGTACAATCCGCGTCTTTCTCCGAATGAATAATGCTCCGATTCCCTTCGGCCCGTGAATATGATGCGCATCTATGGTGATGAGATTGGCAGGGATTACCTCGGTATCTATTGGGACTCTTAGGTACGAATGAGTCGCATCGGTATGGAACATGATATCACGGTCGGCTGCTATTCTTGCGACTTCTTCGATAGGTTGAATTGTCCCTATCTCTCCATTGGCGTGCTGAACTGAGATCAGGCTGGTGTCATCCCTTATTGAATCTCGAAGTTCATCCACGCTGATGAGCCCATCTTTGTCAACGCCAAGGTAGGTCACTTCATAACCCGCGCCTGAGAGTCTGCGACATGAAGCTAGAACTGATTGCGTTTCAATTCCTGTTGTGATGATGTGCCTGCCCCTGCTTTTGTTTGCCAATGCTGTTCCCCGGATTGCCAGGTTGTTGGATTCTGTATCCCCGGATGTGAAGATAATGGCTCTAGGATCCGCATTCAGACTGGCAGCTATTGTCTTCCTGGAATCTTCGAGTCCTGTCAGTGCAGCGACATCTCTCGAATGACTAAGCTCAAGTCCAGCAGTCCCGTAGTGCTCCCGAAAATAGGGAAGCATCGCCTCTATTGCACGTTCATCAACTTGAGTGGAATTTGCATTGTCAAAGTAAGCCAAGCTACGCTCCCTTCTCGCATGCGTCGCAGTCCTGATGCACTCCCTGACAGTGTTCGCGATGGATCTCACACAGGAGGCCTGCGTTTCTCATGACCCCAATCAACCGATTTATCTCTCTCGTTGTCGTCTCAAATGCTCTGTCTGTGGGTCCACCACTTGTCCATGCATCGATTATAGCATCTGCAGATGCTTCGATCTCTGGTTCGAACTCTTCTGGTATGTCAACCTGGTCTCCACGTGACCTCTTTGGTTTGTCTTTCTTACTGAGCATGTACTGTGTGACGGCTGGCTCCGTGACCCCCAGCATTCTGGCTATGCTTTTCTGAGCCAGGCCTCTCTTGAACTTCATGAACTTGGAGAGCTCCCTTCTGATGGCGGGCAAGACGTACCAAACCTCAACTTCCTGAGGCATCAACCATTTTCTCTGCGGCTTCTTCTTCTTCACCTGTCTTGCTTCTGTCACATCGGGAACCCCCTTCTTGAATGGGTATAATTTCACAATTGTGAAGACACTCAACTCTAATAAGCGTGTTGCCCCTGGCACCGATTCTCGCTCGACATGTGTCGGACTGAAAACAGAACGAGTTAAGAGGTTCCCAGCTGAGCCTCGAATCGGTGTTGCGGATTGGATTCCGATACTATCTCTCAGGCCGCTGAAGTCATCTCGGACTCTAGACATCTGGTTGCTCTTACGGGGGCCGGAATCTCGAAGGAATCGGACATTCCGACGTTTAGAGGCGAAGATGGTCTTTGGAGAAAGTACAACGCCATGGAGCTTGCAACACCCTCAGCATTTACCCGGAACCCCAAGCTAGTATGGGAATGGTATTCTTGGAGGCAGGGGCTGATTGCCGGTAGCGAACCAAATCCTGCACACGTGACGCTTGCTGATTGGGAAGAAAGAGGGATTCTGAAAACTCTGATAACCCAGAACGTGGACGGGCTGCATAGAAGGGCAGGCTCGAAGACTGTATTAGAAGTCCATGGTGACCTGTGGACACTGAAATGCCCGTCCTGCACGAATCGCGGAAGACTGGATGGACCTGCTGAGGGCATTCCCTTGTGTCACGAGTGTGGGAGTCATCTTCGCCCTGACGTTGTATGGTTCGGAGAGAGTCTTGACAGGAATGTCATGGCAGAAGTGTACACCGAGCTTGAACAGGCTGACGTATGCCTGGTGATCGGTACGTCTGCGTTTGTACAACCAGCTGCGTCTTTTCCCCTGATAGTGAAACAGATGGGTGGTCAGCTGATTGAGGTGAACGTTGGGAGAACTCCTCTCACGGCGGTGGCCGATGTACACCTGCTTGGAAAGGCAGGTGTCATTCTTCCTGAAATCGATTCACTCCTATGACAACGCAGATTGGGAACAGATAAATGCCAGAGCTAAGGGAGCAGCGGTTGACGGGACGCTGATATGAAGGTACTTGTGACAGGTGCAACTGGTTTCATCGGTCGTAGAGTAGCTGCGGCACTTCTCAAGGCAAATCATGAGGTTACTGCACTAGTGCGGAGTACGAGCAACATCAGCGGGCTAGCGGACGGTGTTCACACAGTCGAGGGTGATATGTTAGACACTGAATCGCTCCGACAGGCGGTTGTCGGTCAGGATGCCGTAATGCACTTCGCAGCTTACTTTGACTTCTATGCCACCGATGAGGAATTACTGTATCGCACCAATGTTGAAGGCACAAGGAATCTCATGAATGCTTGTGCGGACGCTTCAGTCCAAAGATTCCTGTACTGCTCAACAACCGAAGTGATTGGTCCCGTCAGGTTTCCCCCAGGCAATGAGGACACTGAGCTCTTTCCACAGTTTGAGTATGCAAGAAGCAAGATCAAGGCTGAGGAAGCAATTCGAGAGATATCCAAGACCAGAGGCATTGACCATATCATCCTCAGAGCTTCTGGCGTCGTCGGAGAGGGCGACATGTATGTCGGTTTCGACATTGTTGAAGCAGTCGCAACCGGTGCAGCTCCGTTCATTCCCGACGGTGAAACGAAAATCAACATGTTTATGCATGTCGATGACGTGGCGAGCGGTTTCGTAGCGGCGCTCACATCTCAGTCAGCTCTCAACGAAACCATAATCCTGTGTCCTGATGATGCCGTAAGCTGGATTGGGCTCTTCAACGAACTTGCAGATCACACAGGCGGAAAGGCACCCAGGCCTGGACTGCCAATGATCCTAGCGAGGATGGGGATGGCTATTCTGAGTCGATTCAAGGGTCGAGGAAGAAAGACATTCCTTTGGCACACAGAATCCATCAAGGCTGTCGGTCAATGCCGCTGGTACCTCAATGACAAAGCCAAACGCCTTCTGGGTTGGCAACCAGAATTCACGATGATTGAGGCCTTCAAACGGGCCGCTGACTGGTATTTTGAACATGGCCTTCTGGAAAGGAAGTGAAGATACTTGGACCCAATTCTAGGATTTCTGCTCATCATATTCCCTATCGCACTCGCATTTGTACTACTGGTGGTACTGAAGAAGGCGGCCGATATTACTGGAGTTATTGTGTGGCTGGTCACGGTCATTGTAGCGATTCTAGGATTTCAAACTGACTTTGGTATAGCCATCGTAGCAAGCATGGCTGGAATAGTCAAGTCCTTCCCAATCTCACTAATGGTAGCCACATCCATTCTGATGATGACTTGGATGCAGGAAGTAGGAGCCCTACAGCGCCTCATTGTCTTCTTCAAGACTCTGGGCGGGGGGAGCCGGCCCATGCAGATTATGCTGATCAGTCTCGGACTTGGCCTCTTCCTCGTTGGTATTGGAGCCACCCCCGTATCTATGCTCCCTCCTGTAATGTTGGCCTTGGGTTTTTCACCCCTTGTGGCCGTGGCCCTACCAGCAATTGGCTACGACCCTCTGACCACTTTCGCCTTACTGGGCGTTCCGGCTCAAGTGTTCAATACAGAGTATAACGCGGTCACTGGAAGTGCCGTGGCACTCTGGGAGTCTAGCCTGACTTTCGCATGGTATATGCCAGTCATCACCACAGGCATCGCCATTTCGATGCTCTGGATTGCTGGTGGTCGTGAGCTCCTCTTCCAGAAGGAAGGACTGCTTCTAGCCACGATATGTGGGACCACGGCAGGATTCGTCGCCATTCTTTCCAATCTATCCTTCGTGGACCAGACGATACTGACGAATGTCTTTGCAGGCGCCGCCGTAGTATCCGTCCTACTTCTCTACTTGAAGCTCCGAAAGAAGCCTCTCTTGGACCGGAGCATTCTAGATGACAAGGACTTGAAGATCGAAGAAGGCATGACTCTCAGAAGAGCTAGCCTGCCTTGGGTCTTTCTAGTAGTCTTATGCTTTGCAGTCACTCTTGTCATTCCGCTCAAGCAGCTTCTAATTGGGCCTCTGGACTTCGTGATTCAGGTAGGCAGCTACCCGCGACCTATCAGCACGAAGTGGCTGTGGCAGGCCTATACATTGATGCTCATCGCGACGTTGGTTTCAATCCCATTCTTCAAGAGAGACCGTAAGACACTCAGCAATACGTTTTCGAAGTTCATGAAGCGTGCTCCACGACCTGTGCTGGCTGCGGCCATCTTCTTTGCCATGGCAGAGGTAATGAACTTCAGTGGCCACTTTCCGGCGGTTGACGGTACTTGGACTTTTCCAGTTGATGCGAGCAACAACATGATCAACCTCCTGGCTACTCTTACCTCAGACGCCCTCGGAACCGCCTATCCTCTTACAGCGGCCTTTCTCGGACTTCTTGCGGGATTCATCTCAGGCTCAGAAACCTCCGCAATAGCTATGTTCACACGCTACCATCATGAAACAAGCGTCCTCATAGGAGCGAATTCCATGGTTGTCGCAGCGTCAAATGGAGTTGGTGGTGGGCTTGCTAGTGTACTGAGCCCGGCGAAGATCCAGAATGCTGCCGCAGTGATTGATGAGATTGGAATTGAGGGTGAAGTCATTCGCTATGGAGTTGTGGTCGCAGTATTGATGACACTGGCCACCGCAATCTTGACAATGTTGTGGGCATTCGGATGAGATGTAAAACTGGAATCACCAGCCGGTTGCATGACATAGAACAGACAGCTGACGTATACATATGGCAGAGGTGTCCAACTTCTTTGACATAGGTCTTGAAGTTCCGGCGAGAAAGGTCAACTATATCAGATGTGCCAGGT
>JBHLPB010000036.1:0-13737 GCA_048939905.1 Promethearchaeota archaeon | reverse complement strand
AGTCCTACGAGGTCACCATCGTGTCTGCCCTAATCCTTGCCATTGTCCTCTATCTTGATACGGCACAAGACGCACTGTACCCAGTGCTTCCTGGTGGGCTTCTGGCGGTAGTTGTCTTCCCACTGTTCGTGAGGGCAGTCGGTGTCATCTCGTCAATGATTGGTACCTTCATGGTACCTGTGTGGCCAAGGCTTCTCCGGAAACGGGCAGTGTACGCTGAGAAGGCAATGTTCCTCTCCTATGAGGCATCAAGTGCATTCACCATCACCATTACCATGCTCTTGTCTTGGTTCTATGTGGGTGACCTACGATTTGGAATCCTCGTCGCCGTAGGTGTCATGCTAGCAGTATCCTTCAACCCGATTACGAGCTACTTCACATCGTTGAAGAAGCCTCCAGTTCAGGAGATAGTGAAATCGGCTGACACTGGGCATGCGACATTCATTCTCTCAGGCATTGTTGCAGGCTACGAGTCCACTGTAGCTGCCCTAGTAGTGATAGTAGCGACATTTGGAATCTCAGCCGCTCTATTCCTGCCTGCCGTGGCAGCCGCGCTCGCGCCGTGGTTCGTGCCAGGTGTCGATGGCATCATTTGGACTCTGTACGGTATAGCTCTGATAGGTATCGGAATGCTATCACACACAGGAAACAATGTTGCGATGGACTCCTATGGCCCTATCAGCGACAATGCTGCAGGGATTGGAGAACTCTCCCCGGGAGACTTCGATGAGAGTGCTATGAAGACAATGGCAGAGCTCGATGCTGTGGGGAACACAACCAAGGCCATAACCAAAGGTGTGGCCATCGCCTCAGCAGTGATTGCGGCAGTGAGCCTATTCGACAGCTATGTCATTGTGGCACTTCGACCTCTCCACTTAGAACACATCTTCCTCGATGACCCGCTAGTGTTCTCAGGAGTTCTTCTCGGTGCGGCTCTCCCGTGGCTGTTCTCAGCTCTGAACATCAAGGCCGTCACGCGAGCCGCCGGTGAGATGGTGATGGAGGTTCGCAGACAGTTTAGAATCCCTGGTATCCTCGAAGGCACAAAGAAGCCTGATTATGATCGGGCAGTAGATATCTCAACAACAGCTGCGCAAAAGGAGCTGATCGCACTGGCTGCAATCAGTGTGTCAATACCGATGATGGTTGGTGTCCTTCTGGGCGTTTCAGCACTAGGCGGCTTTCTCGGTGGGATTATCGTTTCCGGTCAGCTGCTTGCCGTCTACATGTCTAACGCAGGCGGCGCCTGGGACAACGCCAAGAAGGCTATAGAGGATGAGCCATGCGATGTTCCTGGCAACAGAGGCAAGGGCTCAGAACGTCACAAGTGCGGAGTGGTTGGAGATACGATTGGCGATCCGCTCAAGGATACTGCAGGGCCCGCCCTAAATCCAATGATTAAGGTAGTCAACTTGCTCAGCCTCATCCTTGCGCCTCTCCTAGTTCAGCTGCAGCTCAATGCTGGCACAACAGAAGCCACAACGATCATCTTGGCCGCCCTGTTGGTACTTGGTTTGATTACAATCTGGGCCATCCGGAAGAGCAGAGCGCCTGCTGACTTTGGTATGGAAGCACCTGAGCCTGAGGCGATAGCTCAGTAGACTCTGAAACACTTGGAGGTGGTTTCGTTGCCACCTCTCTTCTTCCTTTTTTCACTTCTAGATTGAAGGAGGTATGCGTTGTGAGTATACCCCCCGTAATCGACATGCTTTTGTTCTTAGAAACCGCTGAACTAAGTCAGAGAACGCCACGTTTCAAGACGTTAGGGCATGAGCGTGTCATAGATTGGAAGAAGAACTTGTTCCGAACAGTGTGTTTGAAGGCCACGAGTTTACAGTGTGGTCCATAGATTTCACACCTGATGGCCGCTATGTTGTTTCAGGTGGGCAGGACGCCACTGTCAGAATATGGGACCTGCAATCTGGGAGTCTGTTACACACACTACCGGGACACAGGGGTGCGGTGTACGGGATAGCCGCTATGTCAGATTCCAACAGGATTGTTTCGATAGCCGCCATGGACCTCGCAGTGAGAATCTGGGATATCAATAGCGGGACCATGATCAGTGCCCTCGCTCCAAACTCTGCACACGTGAATGCGGTCACGGTGAGCCCCGACAGCAGATATGTCATAACTGGTGGCGACGATGGAAGAGTTCGAATCTGGGACATTGATAGTGGTGTTCTACTTCGCGTTTTGAATCATCCCGGCAGCATATACTCAATGTTGGTTTCTCCAGATGGACGCCATCTCGTTGTGGGTGCAAAGACCCGGCCGGGTTCGGAAGATTCAGGGCTGATATGGGTCTGGGACTTTGAACTCGGCATTCTGTTGAATAGCCTGCGGGGACACAAGGGCCACGTTACAGCACTTAGTATGACTGCGGATGCTCGGTACATCGTTTCGGGAGGTCAAGACGGTACGATTAGACTCTGGGATGTTGAAACTGGAACTCATCTTTACACCATGACGGGGCATGAGGGGCCAGTATTGGAAGTCTTGGTGACTCCTGACGGACAGCATATCATTACTGGGTCAAGTGACGATACTCTGCGCCTTTGGCAACTCCACGGGGGTGTATTCATCCACTCCGTCGAACATGAAGAGAATGTCCATGCAATTGCGATAAGTTCGGACACTAGACACATCGCCACGGGAGACGTGGAAGGAGTTGTGAAGGTCTGGGACTTCAGAGTCGGCACAAGCTGGAGAGATGAGTCCACCGAGCGCGCGGAAGAGAAGAAGGTTGAGCTTGAGGCGTTCCGGGCAGTCCAACTGAGGAAAGTCATCAACCGGTACGAAACCCTGCCTCTTGAACGCTTGAAGACACTCCTACGTTTCGAAAGTGTTGAAGAACTTGAGGACTGGCTACTAGAACTGCCCGATGATATCCCTGTGAGAGTCGATGGCGACCTACTGATTGTACGGAAGCAGATCTAAGTCGCTGATTGAGTTACCTACCAGTCTTGCACTGCATGTTTGATGTTGACAGAAGAAGTTAGGGTGCCGGCTCAGCGTACAAAAGGAAAGTAGGTATTCGCGTGGTTAGGAGGGGAGATTGTTTTTGATTGCTGAACCGGTCCCCTAGGTCAAGCACATTTTGAATGTATATTAAAGGTATAGTTATGGGAAAATACGGCAAAATCAGACGAGACTCCTTTCGCAAGCTAGTCAGAAATAGTGTCCACTGACCGAGCAGGAAACTGTCCCACCGAGGGACTAGTATCCCCATTCTTGCCCAAGTCTCTGCCTGTACCACCGCTGGCCGCGCTTGGTGAGAGAGTATTTCCCACCTATTTCATTGAGGAGCCCCATGTTGACCATGTTCGCAATTACCCCGAAGAGCTTGTCTCCAGATGCACCGGTCGCTTTCTGGAGTTTCTCGAAATCCATGTTGCCTTCTCTCTTCAAATGTTGGGCTACTTCGAACTTTCCAACAGCTCTAGTTTCTCTTCGCGTCACGATATTGCCACAATTGGTACAAAGCAGATCGCCCTTGACGTCATCTCTAGCTACTTCCTTACTGCCACATATTGGACAGGTAGCCTTTGAGAATCTCAGTGAACGTCGATGTGACATATTCTTTGACCAAGCGTTTCAGCCTCGAGAGTGCTGATAAAACTAGCGACGTAACCGTACGTTCCTAGTTGGCATTCCACGTCTAGCGCTGTTTTGGGAAGGCAAATGCCAATCTGAGGGGTTTACGATACGAGTCGTCTGAAGAACTCCTCGTAGTCTATCTCAAATGCAGATCTCGGTCCCGGCCTTACACGTGTCTTTGAGTCATCAAGCTCCACATATCCGTGCGCTGACAGCTCCTTCAGATCGTCGCGGACTCCTCGCTTGGCCTTTCTTCTGAATTCACTGACTCTCTCAATTGAGACCCACCCCTCTTGCTGGTATGCCAGTGTTATCACAACAAGGAGTGTAGCCGCTAGTCTGTCAGGCAAGGAGGCCTCCTCGATAACTTGCTTTCCGCGAATTGATGTGTCGATATAGAACACATTATCAATGGGGTTGTGCTTGACCATCAGCCCGAGCGGTTCCAAGCTCTTATGCAGGGACGAGAGTTTCTGAAAGAGCACATGCCTTCCGATGTCTTCAGGTAGACCCAAAACACCAAGCATATCGTCGACGCCTGCTCCAATTGGGTCTCCAGACCTTGTCAGCATCCGCATGAGGAGGCCGAACTCATTCATGTCTAATCTTCCTCCTTCTTATTCCGGTTGTCGATCCTGATGACCGTCCGAGTTTCTGTGTCGTACTCAATGAGGCCGCTAGCAATGAGGATGACCACATAGAGAAAACGTCGTAGCGCCTCCTCCAGGTTGTCACTCACAACTATCTCATCCAGAGAAACTGACTTGTCAGTCCGAAGTGTAGAAAGAAACCTTTCTGCGTCTTCAAGCAAGACCGCATCTTCAGCCTGGAATGTGTATCCATTCGGTAGCTGCGACATCTTGGGCACCTTCTCTGTAGGTGGTTCCATTGCCATTGCGTCAATAAGACGCTTCACCCTGTCAAAGGCGCGCTCAAGAGGGTCCGGTTCAAGATGAGATACTCTGAGTGGATGGTGGTAGGCGATCATTCCTGCAAGTTCTCTGGCACCAATGGTTTTCAGCCGGTTGACATAGAGTTCAGGTGCGGCTAACACTTTGGCCAGTTCTTGGACTCGAGACACTTTCACGCCCAGTATCTCATTCAACATTTCATCAATATCTAGGCGCTTACCTATGTCCGCAGCCATCTTCTGCAATTCTTTGTACTCTGGAGTCAGCTTCACTTCTAGTGGGTCTGTTTGACCTGAACGGATAGACTCTGCAAGTCTGAGAACGCGAAGTTCGAAGTGTTCAGTCTGGCCCACAACGCTTCACTCCTAGTTGTCGGCGATTCTCGGGCTCTCAACTATCACCGACGGATCGACCCCTCTCGGCGAAACAACTCCAATCCTCCTATCTGCATGTCTTAGAAGGTGAGTGCTCTTTGCAGGCGTGAAAAGAATAAACTGAGACCTCCTTGATGCATCATACAAGAGTTTGCTGACCGATTCCGTGTTGGTGGCATCAAGAAAGATGTCTACCTCATCAAGGGCGTATGACGGAGCCGGATTGAATCTCTGAAGTGCGAGAATCAAGCTGATTGCAATGAGTGACCTTTCACCGCCAGAACCTTGACTGATGTTCCCATACTCGTCCCCTTTGATCTTGGATTTGAACTCCACTCCGTAAATGCCATCTCTAAGCGCCAAATCGAATCGAACGCTGCCTGCGAAGCTTGCGCTGGCAAGAATGTCATTCACGTTCTTTTCAACTTTGGACAGTGTGGCGTTCATACCGTTGTGGTACTGTTCGCGGATGTGTTTCACTGCGGCCTCTGCCTCTCCGACTTCTTGCTTCAAATCTACTACATGCGACGCTAGTTCATCAAGGCGTTTCTTCAACTGCGATTCAGCATGTGCCACACTTTCTGAAACGTCTTGATACTCGTCTAGAAGATGCCGCACCCGTATTAGCTCATCCCTAGCCGTTTCCAGAGGGCGTACAGCTTTGGGCCTAATGGATTCTGCAAGATCTCGTGTGAGTTTCTCTTGCTCTCCCTCCAAGTTCCTTAGATGCTTCCTAACCTGAAGCACTTGGAACTTGCTATCCTTAATCACGAGTCCCAACTCAATCAAACGTTCGCTGAGGGAGTGTGTGACCTCGCTGACTGTTTCTAGCTCTCCTCTGATTCTTGATTGAGTTGCCTCTGTTTCGACGAGGCTATCGTTGAGGAGGTCTATGGTCTCTGCAATGCTTACAGCCTGGCTCTTGGAAACCTTCATCTCTTCTCTCAGTTCCTCCAAGCGGCTGGATAGGATCTTGATAGTTTCATTATGTTTTCTCAGATCGCTTCTCCTCATTCCCTCATTCTGCTCGGTCGAACGAAGACCACTCTGTACTTCTCCGAGGCCCTTCTGAAGCCTGCGAATCTTCAGCCGGATTGCTGAGCGTTGTCCGACTAGTCTGCTCCTCTCAGGCGGCTGAGTATTGTCAAGTTTTCTGAGTTCTCTCTCGGCCTTCCCAATCTCAGCTTGCAGCTGCTTCAGTTCATCATCTCGTACAGCAATCCTATCTCGAATACTCGGGATACTTTCCAGCAGCTTCTTTCTCCTCTCCCAAGTGCTAGTCCATCTTGTCACTTGGGCTAGAAGGTCCATCACTCTCTCTCTTTCATCCGTGGCTTTCTCTAGTTTCACAATCACTTCAGTTGTCTTCTTTCTGGCAACAATCAGTTCTCTCTCTAGTTTATCCAATTGGGATTGAAGGGGCGCAGTAGAAACGAGTCCTGTCGCGCTCCGTTTTGCGTAGCCAACAGTTCTACTCTCCTCGGGGATTACCATCGCCCCGTCCAATGATACTGCTTTCAGACCAAAAAGAGTGGCCACTCTCATCGCAGTCCTGCCCGTCTTTGTTAGGACCAGATCGCCAAATGCACGTTTCAGTAGGTTTCTAGTTCCTGGGTCGGTGTCTACAGCATCCCACAACCATCCTTCCACACCTGAGCCTTTCGGCAGTTCTTTCCTTTCAGCCTCTTCCTCAACATCGTGAAGCATGATTACCGGTGAGGGAGCCCCTGCTCTGTCTCTCAGCTTCTGAATCAGAACCAGATCATTCTCATCCTGCGCTATGAATGCGAAGGCCATTGTTGGAAACAGCAGTGCTTCGACAGCATGAGAAACCTCCTCACTCACCGTGACTAATTCGATTACTGGGCCGAGAACCGACTGCAGCTCATGCTCCGAGATTGATTCTTTCAGCTGTTTCACAGACGATGGAATCCTCTCTGACACCTCGGTAAGTCTGACCCTAATGTCATCAGCTTCTCGCTGAAGTCGTGAAACCTCACTGGCTTCTCTGAACCTGGTTTCGTTCAGCGATGCGATTTCTCTCTCAAGCTGTCCTTTCTTTATGATCAGCTGCTTTTCGTTGGTTTCTTCCATGGCTTCCCAGACATGTGCCCATTTGCTGTCTATGTTCTGGAGCTCTGCTTCTTCATTCAATATCCTCTCCTTGAGGCTCCGAAGAAGGACATCCTTTTTCTCAATGTCACTCTGGAGCGATTTGTAAGCCACATAGGCATCCGTCCTCTTGGCGTTCCATTCTTCGTAGACGGCGAGCTCTTGTTCAATATCATCTTGCTCGGTTTCATTCTCGTCAATCTCAGCCTCGATTTCCCTCTGCCTCTGCAGGAGTCTCTCCTTCGCCCCCATGGCCTTCTCAAGGTCATCCTTTGCTTTCTGTCGTAGTCGTTTCTCTTTCTTTAGATCGCTTCTCAACTGGTCAGACTCGTTCAGTGCGTTTCTGCTGTCGTCTTGCAGTTTCTGAGCTCGACGCTTCTCTTCATCAATCCTTGCCTCTATTGAGCCGATTTCTCTCTGGACTTGACCTAGTCTAGCCTCAAGCCCCACAGCGGTTTCCTGATTCTCTTCTCTCTCCTTCTCTCGGGCTCTTTGTTCATCTAAGATGCTGACAAGACCCTCTTCTTTCTGCTCTATGTCCGCCCTAGCTTGAGCAATTCTTTTCGAAACATCATCTAGCGTGGCCCATTTCACCTCAATGTCAAGCTTCTCTTCCTGTTCTTGGAGAGTCCTCTTCTTCTTCAACCTGTCAAGATCATGTTTGAGAAGGTCGATCTCTCTCTCTACCACTCTTGACTCATCTAGAGCCTCCTCCAATCTCCTTTGACTTAACGCCACCTCAGTTTCCTGCACAGATATTCGGTCCCTAATATCACTGAGTCCAGTCCCTTCCTCCACCAGCCGCCGCACTTCAACTGGATTCATATCACGAAGTGCGTTGATGCGTTCTTGTGGCATGAAGACCAGGGTGTTGTCGATATCTAGTCCAATCGAAGAAACGAGACTGCGCAGTTCAGCAGCCTTCACTCTCTTCCCGTCAACGAATGCCCTGGGAATGCCATCTCGGTCAATCTTCCTGAGGAATCTATGGCTGCTACCGTCATTAGAAACAGTAAGCTCCACCTCTGCAGAGGAAGCTCCATGGCGAATGAAGTCACTCCATTTGGGGTATCGCGCCTCTCTTTGGTTAGACCCAAGAGCGAACTTCATTGCGTGAAAGATGCTAGTCTTTCCTGAACCGTTCGGCCCGATGATGACGGTAAGTCCGGGGTCGAAACTCACCACTCCTTCGTAGAAGGATAGAAAGTTCCTGAGTCGGACAGACTCGATACGGGCCTTGGACATGCTCACTTGCTTTACACCCCGGTCATCTACCCATGATGCGTCGCAATCTATCATTGCTCTTCTTTGCCCTGAGTAACCTTGTCAGTCGGTCCTCAGGAGTCCCCTTCAACAGAAACGGATAGTCGCTCAGGAAATCATGGTCCTGAGCTGAGAGTGGGAGCCCTGAGTTCAGAGTTTCAATCACCTTCTGAGTCTGCTGATAGTCGTTTCCTACCGCCAACAGGTAGAGTTGATCCAAGAAGTCGTCTGGATACGCTTGTTCAGCAGCCTCAAGTGTAGGTGGTTGGCGACCTTCAGCACGTGAAACGAAGGAATCGAAGTGTCGCTTTCTGGCCACGGGCAGGACTTTACAGTCTTCTACAATGTTCTCTAGTTGTTCTCTAGAGAATGGTTCATCTCCATCGGACTCCTTCATAAGAAGGTCAACTCCGATATGCTTCATCTCTTGGAAGCTTCTGCCCTCCGTTATCTCTGCAATGATTCCAGGGTCAAGATTGTTTCTTCCTCGGAGAATCGATTCCATCAACCGAACTCTATCTTCCAGAGTTGTGCCATCGCTGAGATATGTGGTATCGAAAGTGGAGAGTAGCTCTCTATCTACCTCTCTCGGCTTAGATGTTGACGCGACGACAAGTACCTCGTCTTCATCCCAGCTGACTCTCTCTAGCTCCAATGTCAGCATTGTCGATTCGTGAGAATCCTGTCGCGCCAGATTCTCAATCCGCTCGAAATAGAGAATGCACGGGGCATTACGTCTCGCAAACTCGAACCAGATACCAGCGGAACCACTCATCTGACCCAGTCTGCTGAGTACACGCTCCAATCTTACACGTACTAGGCTTATGGGAATCTCACGAGCCAGGTGATGGATGAACGTTTCAAAATCGGTTCCCACACTACCAATCAGCAATACTCTTCCACCAAACATCAAGCCTCGGTCAGCAAGTTCTTTCTTCTGTCGACTGAATCGTTGGAGTTTCTCGTGGAAGTCCTTTGCAGACTCCAGTACAGAGAATTGACTGAGTCTCTCCTTGGGCATCTCTTCAGGAGTGACGAGCAGTACAGTGTCTTCGTATGCTTCTTCTTTACCCACAGCGCTACCCCACCGTGAAATCAAGTCCGTCCAGTCAATCTACGTATATTATGTCTTCGAAGGTCGTACGATTCCGCGCCGCCTAGACCTGTGGTGGCACAAGGGTTAAGGCATGTCCCGCTTGCATGGATGTGATTCCCGATGAGCAAGCCATCAAAGAACCTCCGAGAACGTGTCTGGAGCGTCATAACTACAGTTGAGAGTCGAGGTCTTTTCGTACATTCCACGGATCTCGCATTAAGGTATAGAGAATCCGTCAAATCCAAGGACAAAGTTCACACTAAGCGTCTTCCCCTGATTGTTGGTGCGTGCACCCTGAATGCTCTTGTACCTCGCTCAGCCATGCTTCTGATTGGAGGTCACGGTGGAGGGAAGACCACACTAGTCAAGTTGCTGGGGAGAATGATGACCGGCAAGAGTCTGCACGAGATTGAAGATGGTATGCTACGGGGACATCCCCAACTCACCGAAGAGAAGATGGTTGCGACTCTTCGGCCTGGGCCCCTGATGAAGGACGGCGTTGAGGTTGTCGTATGGCGGAAGTTCGTTACTGGATTCTGGAAGATTGTGGATGAGGTGAATAGGCTAACTCCGCATGCACAGAACATCCTGCTGTCGATGCTCGCAGAGGGCGAACTCAAGTATTATGACGAGGTGAAGAGGTGTGAGGAGTATTGTCTCTTTGCGACTCACAACCCCTCAGACGCAGGCACTTTCGAGATGGGCCCTCCATTTCTTGACAGATTCGGCATTGCTGTTCCAATAACGATGCCCAACATCAGTGACCTGGAACTCGTGCTAGCGTCCAGAGATGAACGACTCTTTGGCTATGATGAGCTATGGCAGGTTCCGGCCCTACTGAACGAAGAAGACCTCCTGACAATCTGGAATCTGGCCGATAAGATTCCTGTATCGTCTAGGGCATCAGAGTTCATGCGTTCTCTGATCAGGGAGTTTGGTGCTTGCATCAGAGTCGACAAGAGTCAGTCCCATGAGCTCACGGTTGAAACTGGCCTTTGTGATGGTTGTCATTTCAACACTGCAAAGAGTGTCTGCAACAAGGTCGTGTTGCCATTGAGCGTTCGTTCAGCCAAAGACCTGAATCGCTACTGCAAGGCTGCCGCGTGGCTTTTGGGCGCAAACGAGGTAAGTCTGGAGCTGGTCAAATCGCTGGCTGCTCTAGTGTTCTGGCATAGGACTCGCTATACGAGTGAGGACATGGACCGATCGCCTTTCTATGGTGACAGGTTTGCCTACACTCAGAACCTCGTTGAGTTGGCTTCAACGCGTTTTGCTCAGAGGGAAGCAGCCATAGAACTGATGGAGAATCTTCGACAGGGTGCGGCGCGAGATGATGCACACAACGAACTCAAAGAAATGGCGAAGAGCGACCTCCTTGTGAAGATAGACTATGTCGGATTTGCTAAGGAGCTAAAGAAGAAACGCTACGTACAAACGGTGCATGCGATAGACAAGGGAGTCGCAGATCGAGACGTGAAGAAACTGGCAAAGGTCCACGAAGACCTGAGCAGAGACACAGATTTTCCGAACAGAAGCGTTCTCCTCAACAGGGTGTCAGAAGCGCTACATAGGCTCACGCTGTCACAATTCACTCTCTCCTTTGAGCAGTGGCAAGACGTCTGGACTGTCATTAGTCTGCGTTTCCCCAAGATGACCAGCATTCTCAAGGAAACGCTCAGGCCTCCTAAACGAAAAGTTGTGAGAACTGATGGCCTTACTCTTGTCATCTATGTCACAGGTGACTCCGCAGATTCTTCGGTCTTCCTTGAGATTTCGGGAGGTACTGATGCCATCGAGATGAAGAAGGAGATTGAAGCGAGTTTAGAAGGATAGGTGACTCCGCTGACGATTTTGCGTAGTGATGCTCCCAGAAGTGCCGCACTCAGCGAAGCTGCAGATCGCGCCTGGGATCAAGCACTTGGGGACTTCTACTATCCTCCTCTTCCAGATGTAATCTTGGAGCACAGAAAAGAGGCAAGCAGCTACTTCTACATTGACACAAACGATTGGACTGTCCATCTTAACACAGCAGGAGTTCCCAGTCATCTAGACATCAACGAGTCTGAGCCATACCTACGTTCGGTCTGCCATCATGAGATTCAGCACTACCTAGTATGCCCATATGATGCAGTGATGAACGGCATGATGTTTGCCGCTGCACGACGTCATGTCAACGATGCCACTGCGCAGTTCGTGTGCAATCTCTTCGCCGATCTTGTTGTGGACTCTGCCCTGTTGAGAAGATTCCCACGTCTGACCCATTCTCGTATTACTGCCAACATATACGGCTCTGCCATGATGGGCCAGATTCACAGCCACCTTTGGACGCTGATAGTATCATGCTACCGAGCAATGTGGGGATTCCCCCTGCCATCATCAGTCAAAGTCGACGAAGAAACCTATGAGGCGGCTGAGGCAGTCGTGAGTGTTGCTCGAAAGCATATCGACATGGAGCAGAGATGGCCCAAGGCAGTTGAAGCAATTGCGAAGATAGTTGCGAAATGGCATCCAGAAGAGGATGAGTCGTTGGTGGGCTGTACGTCCGTATCTGGGTCAGAAACTGTTTCGGACTCGAAGGAATCCAACACGATTCTGGTTCCGTTGGACGTAGATGCCGTCATGGGCAATCCTGTTGAGATTCGAAATGGTGACATGGCCAGAAGATGCATCGAAGAGGGGAATGAGGAGGACCTTGACCGAGAGATGGAACGCCTGGCTGTTGAGGTTGAGCAACGAGATGGGGATTTGAAGGACCTAGAAGGAGTATACCATGTTGCCGGTATCGGCTCGAAGAGAAAGGCTTGGATTCGTTTCTGGTACAGAGCAAAGACTAGGGGTGTCCTTAGGTTTGAAGTTCGGGAGAAACAGCGGGCGGGCCCGATTCCACTCACTGCTGATACTTGGCGATTGGGCGATCCTATAGAAGAGCTCGACATTGTACAGAGTCTTCAAGCTTTTCCAATACTAGTTCCGAACATGTCAACAAGAAGATGGCTCAAGACGGAGGTCTTCGGTGATTCAGAAACCGAGTCACTTCCTGACCTTCTGCTCGTTATAGACTCCAGTGGGTCAATGACTTGGTCAATGGGTCCAAAGAATGTATCAGGTCCCTATCACACAGCATTGGTGTCTGCTTTCGCAGCTATGGATTTTGCACTTCGGAAGGGCAGTAGAGTTGCTGTAATCAACTTCTCCGATGGCACGCGAGATTGTGAGTGGTCAAGAGAGCGGTCCGCAGCTGAAAGAGTGCTTCTAGCCTACCAAGGAGGAGGGACACAAGCCCCCATCAGGAAGATTGCTGACAAATGCAAGAGCGCTGAGTCGAACGTAATGGTTCTAATGATTACCGATGCAGAAATCGCCAACTGGGACAGACTAGTGAAGTCGATCTCAGAGATTACACGACTTGGGCACAAATTCTTTATGTTTCACATAGCCCCAGAGTACTACAGCCTGAGCAAGAAGACGCTGGAATTGCTGCGAAGAGTTGGAGCGAACCATATTCCGGTGAGTTCACCGAAAGACTTGCCAGGGTTGGTCATCAGAGAGATCCGGATAGTCTTTGGGCCCTAGAATGTTCCAGTCTTGTCTAATCAGACTTCTTATGCTCCTCTTCAGAACCCGGTTGTGGAAGTCCAAGCAAGTCAGCATGAATTGACTTCGCTGCAATCCTCCCAGCTCCCATGGCCTCAATGACGGTTGCCGCTCCCGTGACGATGTCGCCGCCAGCCCAAACCTTGGGCATACTTGTACGGTTGTTTGCGTCGACTTCGATGTATCCCCACTTGTTGAGTTTGAGCTCCGGTATCGTCTTCGTGAGCAAGGGATTTGCTCCTGCTCCTATGGATATTACGACTTGATCACAAGCTATCTCGAAGTTGGAGTTCTCAATGGGAATGGGTCTACGTCTCCCGCTGTCGTCAGGTTCTCCGAGCTCCATCTTGATACACTCCATTCCGATTACTTTGCCATCCTTCCCAAGTATCTTGACAGGATTCGAGAGGAGTCTGAAGACGATGTCCTCCTCGTCTGTATGATGTACCTCATCGGCTCTTGCCGGGAGTTGCTCACGAGCACGACGATAGACAATGGTCACCTTGGCACCTAGGCGCTTTGCTGTGCGAGCAGAGTCCATCGCCACGTTGCCGCCACCTACAACGCACACGTGCTTACCCGGAGGAAGGGGTGAGTCGTATTCTGGGAACAGATACCCTTTCATCAGATTGGACCTGGTTAGATATTCATTGGCAGAGAAGACCCCGTTTAGCTCCTCGCCTTCTATCCTCATGAACCAAGGTAGCCCAGCTCCAACACCGATATAGATTGCATCGTACTCTTCGAGCAGTTCGTCCATCCCGATTGTCATACCAACAACGACGTT